>NZ_KV788518.1:0-141337 GCF_001807295.1 Corynebacterium sp. HMSC06C06 | reverse complement strand
TTTCTACTATTTCCTGTGGCGGGTTCTGCTGCCAATGGCGGATTCTGCTTCCACAATTCGGTGTTCACCTCGACCGAGGTTTGGTATCCCCAGCTTTGGTGAAGAGCTAGTCTCGTTCGACCAGGACACCCACTCAAATGTCGCGATTTCTACCTCGACACCGTCACCCCACCTGCAAGTATGGATTAGCTCGTTCTTTTAGAGAGCCATTAACGTTTTCGGCCAACACATTGTCATAGGAGTCGCCAACCATCCCGGTTGTGAGCCTGGTTCCAGCAAGAAGAAGCTGCGGCAGCTTTCAGTGGCTCGTTAGTGTCGCGTAGCTGGTGATTGTTACGACGTAGCCTCGCGTTCTCAGCGGCCAAATCTTCAGGCACAGGTTCTGGGATGTTTCCCGCACGACGGGCAAGCTTAAGCCCATTGACCGCCCGTGCGCCATAACCCCCAGCTTTTAAAGCCACTGCCTGGCACGCGGGGTGCATCGACATGTGTTCCACAAAGATGCGGTCCTCCACGAGACGGAGCACACGGTCCTTGGCATCCTGGTCAAAACTCTTCGGCATGTTCCAAGACTTCCCATCTACTCAAGCGGAACAAAACCTGGGGCACTTCATAGCGGTGTCCAAAATAAATGGAATCGTCGTCATGGTTCTACTTCGAGGTAGCGTTGGCACTTAAGTTCCGATTAAAGCTGCACGGTACGAAAGTCACATTCGAGTGGTTATATCCACACTTATTTCCGATGATAATCTGGCTCACAACTACGGCTTAACAGCAAGGCCGTAACTTGAGAAAGGATTAGTTCCATGGACGTCATGGAAACCTGGGAGCCGGTGCTTACAACCGGCCCTCTCCTGGGGATAGCAGCTGCAGCGGTTGCCTTGATCTTGGTCATGGTGATCCACTTCAAGGTTCACGCATTCATCGTGTTGACCATAGTTTCTACCCTGACTGCGCTGGTTGCCGGTATCCCTCTTGAGGGCGTCGTCCCGACGCTAACCAAGGGCTTCGGCTCCACGCTTGGTTCCGTTGCACTGTTGGTTGGTTTAGGCGCCATGATCGGGCGCTTGGTTGAAACCTCCGGTGGCGCTAAATCGCTTGCCGACGCCCTGGTGAAACTCTTCGGCGAAAACAAAGCACCGTTTGCGCTGGGCGTTGCCTCGCTGATTATGGGTTTCCCCATCTTCTTCGACGCTGGCTTGATCGTGATGCTGCCGGTGATCTTCGCAGTGGCGCGGCGCCTTAACGGCCCGGTTCTCGCCTACGGCATTCCCGCGGCCGGCGCGTTCTCAGTAATGCACATCTACCTTCCACCCCACCCGGGTCCTGTCGCCGCGAGCGAATTTTATGGCGCTGACATCGGCCTCATTTTGGTCTTCGGCCTGCTGGTAGCGCTTCCTACGTGGTATCTCTCCGGCTACCGCCTGGGCCTGCACCTGGGCAAGAAGTATCCCTTCGTTGTCGGCGATATTTTGACCGGCGAACGCGTGGCGGATGAAAAGCTTCCGGAAAAGCCAGCTTCACCGGCGACGGTCATCGGAATTCTTCTTATCCCAATGCTCCTTATCTTTGGCAACACCGGCTTGTCAGCCCTTTCCTCCGCTGGTCACATTTCGAGCGATGCCACCTGGGTTAAATTTTTCGTCTTCCTAGGTCAGACCCCCATCGCGCTGCTCATCACGGCGCTTGCCGCGATGATTGCGCTCGGATTCAAGCGCGGAATGGATAAGACTGCGATTGAAAAGACCATGGAGTCTTCCCTGGGCCCGATTTGCTCGGTGATGCTGATTACCGGTGCCGGCGGCATGTTCGGCGGCGTGCTAAGAACTTCTGGAATCGGCGATGCTCTGGCTGATTCGATGGCAGGCCTCGGAATTCCTGTCATTCTTGCCTGCTATCTCATTGCGGTCGCGCTACGTCTTGCACAGGGCTCTGCCACCGTGGCTCTTACTACTGCAGCAGCGCTCATGGTCCCAGCTGTAGAAGCAGCAGACTACTCTGCAGTGCAGCTTGCTCTTATTGTGCTTGCCACTGCCGCGGGGTCGGTCTTTGGCAGCCACGTCAATGACTCGGGTTTCTGGTTGATCGGCCGCCTCATGGGCATGGACGTAGCAACCACGCTGCGCACGTGGACCCTTAACCAGGCACTCGTTTCCTTCGTCGGCTTCGTCTTCGTGCTTATCATTTTTGGGATTACTGCAGCGTTTTAGCCTCAGATAGTCTCAGTCCAAGAAAGCCAGACCACAACGGTTTAGGGCATCTAGCCCCGCAGATACCTCGCTGCTTCGGCAGCCAGTTCTGCGGGGCTTTGTGCTACGTCGAGCACGATCCCCGGCTCGTCCTCACCTAACTGCTCAAGCGTTTCGAACTGCGATTGCAAAAGCGATACCGGCATGAAGTGGCCTGCACGGTTTTGCATGCGCTCCAGCAAACGCTCGTAGCTGCCGTGCAGATGAACAAAAACCGTGTCAGGCGCATGGGTGTGAATCAGATCCCGGTACGAGCGCTTAAGCGCTGAACATCCCACGATGGCGCCTTCGGTTTGCCCCTGCATCCACTGCCCGATTGCTTCGAGCCAGGGCCAGCGGTCGGCGTCGTCAAGCGCGTGCCCCGCGGACATCTTTTCGATGTTGGCGGCCGGATGCATGTCGTCGCCGTCCCTAAAGGCGAGGCCCACCTGCTCTCCCAACAGCTGCCCCACCGTAGATTTCCCGCAGCTGGACACTCCCATCACGATGACGTGTTTATGGGCAAGTTCCGTGTTCATCTTAGTAGAGTTCACAGCCTTCAAGCCTAGTACTGCGGGGAGAAGTTGATACGTTCAATCTCCGCTCGCGCGGCCGGGTCCAACATCGCGCACAATCCGGCGTCAACGCGGCAGCCTTCGGCGCTGATGCCTATCGCGGCTCATAGCACCCGCAATTCCTCAGTCGCCGACCGCCAGTACGCAGCTTGGGCTGCAGTAAATTCCTTCAGCAGGTGCCCACCGCTGCGTGCAGCGGTGCGGGTGGCCTCGTTCGTAGCAGCATCGAGGACGTCGATATAGCGGCCGACCTCGTCGCGCGGGATGCGAAGCCCCATCGTTAGATGCGGGGTCCAGCGAGCCCCTCGTGATTCAGGATTGGCCGCGCTTATCTCCCGGGCGGCCGCTTCGAACTCATCGGTTGTTTCCAGAAGCCAGGCGATTGATTGCTTCGAGCGCGTTCCGAATACTACGGTTCCCACCCGTTGAAATGTTGCTGGCAATAGCGGCGGAAGTAGTTCAGCGGCCAGTTCCACTGCCTCGGGGGCCATGGATTGGGCGAAAGTAATAGTGATGTGTGGGCGCTGATTCTGGCGTGGCAGGCCGCGCCGAACGAGGTCGTCGAATAGCTCGGCGATGGCCCGTTCTTGCTCTTCAGGAAGATAAAGCAAGAGATTTTCTGGGGATTTGACGCTCATGATTTCAGGTTATGGCATTTGAACTATTAAGGTTGCTTGGTTTCCAAATGCTGTTAGCCGAGCCCAAACCCGCATGGAGTTGTCCCCACCACTGGGCGCTACAAGCCACGTGACAATACATCCCAGGCATTAATGTGCACAGGCCATCCCAAGGTGAATCGCGGGGCTGAGCCAAAACGGATTTTTCGCCTTTCGAGTCCTGCCGATTAGCCATTTTTCCGCCGAAACTGTTTGCATTGTTTATGACGTTTATGTGAATTTCTATCTTTAATTGTCGAGACATCTCTATCGTGCGCCACTGGAAAACAGTCGCTAGCGTAAGTCTTCGTCACGCACCGCCAACGTATTCGCCGGTCTTGCCATCGCCGGCGGCACGCTCATGATGCCGGCAGCTAACGCTGCAACCGTCACCGAGTCCTACCCAGAGACTCCGGCCATCAACGCCAAGCTGCCAATCATCCACACCACCCACGGCTCCGATCATAAGAAGGCTAACGTCCTTAACCCACGCCCGGTCTGCAACCCATGGGAAGACCACCGCACCAGCACCACCTCCATGACCCTGGGCGGCGACGTTTCCGGCAAGAACTCCAAGGGCTCCGCAGGCATCTCCCGCGAGATCGCTACCAAGCTTGGCGCTTCCGCGTTCTGAACTTGACCGGCACCCAGCAGTACTGCAAGCATCCGCTGCTTGGATAGCCGCTCCCTTCTCAGGAGCCGGAAGAAAAGGGAGCGGCTTTCCCAGTTTTGCGCACGTCCGTCAGCGTCATGCCAGCACAATTTGCCAAACAAGGCGCCAAAACTTCCCGAAATCACGCCACTATTTGGCAAATTGCGCCCTTGCGCCGCCCCAAGCCCGGACGCGGGCTCTTAGAGTGGAGCACACAAGGCACAAACGCAAAGGAAACTTCATGACTGCAAAACAGCCGCACTGCGTGGTCGTCGGTTCCATCAACGCCGACTTGATGATTAGCGTGGAGCGCCACCCCACCCCGGGCGAGACACTGATAGGCGGTGGCGGAGACATCTTGGCCGGCGGCAAGGGCGCAAACCAAGCGGTAGCTGCGGCACGCCAAGGCGTCAGCGTCTCATTCGTGGGCGCAGTCGGCGATGACGCTTACGCCGGCCCAGCCATGGAACTGCTAGAAGCATCGGGCGTCGATCTCAGCCACGTCGAACACCTCAAGTCCACCACCACGGGCCTTGCGGTAATCGAGGTCGCAGCCGACGGCGAGAACACCATCGTGGTGGTCCCCGGCGCGAATGCGCGGGTGGACGCTGAGTTCGTTCAACAGCACGCGCAAGCAATACACAAGGCAGACCTGGTGCTACTACAGGGCGAGATTCCCGCCGCAGGATTCCAGAAGGCGGTCGAACTCGCACGCGCGGTAGGCGCCCGGGTGGTGGTGAACCTGGCGCCGGTGGTGGACGTCGATAAGCAGGCGCTCCTGCAGGCAGACCCACTCGTGGTTAACGAACACGAGGCGGGGTTGGCGCTCAAGCAACTGGGTGCGCAGACGCCAGGCGATGAACCAGAAGAGCTCGTAGAATGCCTGCGCGCCGAAGGCTTTGCCGCGGTGGTGTTAACGCTTGGAGCGCGCGGGGCCATCGTGGCGGATGCCGAGGGCACCACGCCGATTCCCACCCCACAGATCAAAGCGGTGGACACCACGGGCGCCGGCGACGCGTTCACAGGCGCGCTCGTGGCGAAGCTCCTACAAGGGACCACGCTTAGCGACGCCGCCCATCACGCCGCCCGCGTGGGCGCCTTCGCCGCGCTGGGCCGCGGCGCCCAGCCTTCCTACCCGGATCTAAAAGCGCAGCTTCCTTAAACCGCCAGCCAAGGGCAAAGCGCAGCAACCGTGGCCTCCGCACCTGCTTCCAGGGTGGGGTGCAGCTCAGGGACGAACTGCGGAGAGTGATTGCCCGGTGCATTCTCCGGGTCTGGGAAGCCGCCGACGACCCAGAAGCAATACGGTGTGCCAAAGGCATTCGGGATATCCGGGAAATCCTCCGAGGCCGATAAAGGCGCGAAGGTCTCCGTGCGCTCCTCCCCCAACAAGGTCTGCATAGACTCGGTGACCTTGGCAGTTACATCGCGGTCATTGTCCAGCACCGGGAAGCGTTCGGAGTATTCGAAGGAAGGCTCCGGCGCGCCCGCCGCGGCGGCCTGATTGTTCACGATGCGTTCGATCGAGGCATGAATGTGGTCTTCGACTTCCTGCGAGTAGCAGCGGGTATTGAGCTCGAACACGACTTTGTCCGGAATCACGTTGGCCTTCGTGCCGCCGTGAATCGTGCCCACGGAGACCACCGCGCGCTCGCTGGCCGGTAGCTCACGGGAGATAATTGTCTGCAGCTGCATGATGATTGAGGAGGAAAGCACGATTGGGTCGACGCTCTTCTCCGGCATGGAGCCATGCGAGCCGACGCCGCGCACAGTTACCTTCACAGTGGAAGCCTGGGTGAAGCTAATGCCCTCGTTGGTCGCGATATGGCCCAGTGGCAAGGCACCCATGACATGCTGGCCCAGCATGACATCGGGGACGGGAACCTTGCCCGTGATTCCCGCAGCGACCATGTTCTTGCCGCCTTCAGCGATCTCCTCGGCGGGCTGGAATACGGCCTCGAAAGTACCGGACCATGCGTTCCGGTTTTCCGCCAGAAAAGAGATGGTGGTCAAAAGCCACGTGGTGTGCATGTCGTGGCCGCACATGTGCCCCACCGGCACCTCCTGGCCAGTCTTGTCGGAGACCTGAGTGGCAGTCGAGGCGTACTCAACGCCGGAGTCTTCCTTGACTGGCAAGCCGTCAAAATCGGCACGCATCGCCACGGTGTGGCCATCGCCGTTGCGCAAGATTCCGACGACGCCGGCTCCGACGTCGACTACCTCGACGTCGTCAAGCGCCTCCAGCTCCTTGGTAATCCGCGCCTTGGTTTCGGCTTCCTGCAGCGAGAGCTCCGGGTGCTGGTGGAACCACTTATAAAGTTTCTCACGCTGCGTCTTCGTCTTTTCCAAATACGTTTCCAAGGATTCAAACAGTTGCGTCATAGATCCCACCTTATGCCTGCCCGGTCACCGCTTGCAGAGAACGCACTCTTGACACCACGTACCCCGCCAACCCCACCACCGTCATCATCGGCGGTGTCATCGACGCGACGTGACTACCCCCGCACTTCCTTAAAAATGGCGTCCCACTTCACAAAGTGACGTGACGCACGATACACTATCCGCCTATAGATTGTTGAACAATTCTAAAAGGGGATTTGAGTGTATGAGCCAGCTCTTTATTGATCTCAATGCCGACCTCGGCGAGACCACCGCAGGCAATCCAGTCGCAGACGACGCAGCGATGCTCAAGCTGGTCTCCTCTGCCAACGTCGCCACCGGCTTCCACGCGGGTGACCCACACTCCATCGCCGGCACCGTCCACGCAGCTAAAGAGGCGGGCGTCGTCGTTGGTGCACACGTGGGCTACAACGACCCAGCCGCATTCGGCCGCCGCTTCATCGACTACAACCCGGCTGAGTTGGCAGACGAAGTCACCTATCAAATCGGCGCGCTTGAGGCGCTGGCCCGCGCGCACGGCACTCGCGTTGCCTACGTTAAGCCGCACGGCGCGATGTACAACGCCATCGTTCACCACGAGGCCCAGGCCAAGGCAGTCATCGACGGCATCAAGGCCTTTGGAGATATCCCGGTCATGCTGCTGCCGGGCGGCGTGGCAGTCGACGTCGCCGAGGCACGCGGCCTGACTGTCATCCGCGAGGCCTTCGCGGACCGCAACTACAACCCCGACGGCACCCTGGTCTCGCGCACGCAGGACAATGCTGTGCTGCACTCGGCAGACGACGTCGTAAGGCGCGTGCTCGAGGTGGCAGAAACCGGCGCCATCACAGCCATCGACGGCAGCGTCCTTAGCGTGGATGCGCAGTCCGTTTGCACCCACGGTGACTCCCCGGGCGCCGTGGAGATGCTGCGTGGCGTGGTAGCCGAGCTGGATGCCCGTGGCATTGAGATCCGGAGCTTTATCTAATGTGCATTCACCCCGTAGGAACCCGCGCGTTGCTCGTGGAGTTGGATGACCTTTCCCAGGTCATGACCTGGCACGAGGCACTTACTGCGCAACCGCTGAAGGATCAAGTCGATGCGATTGCCGCAGCGACAACCCTATTGCTCACCTTTAATACCCCTAACTCGGCGCATGCCGCCGCCGAGCTCTTGGAGGATTTCCACCCTTCCGCACGCTCCGTGGAGGAGCCACGCTTGGTGGAGATCGACGTGCTTTACGACGGCGCGGACCTGGACGAAGCTGCCGAACTACTCGGTATGTCCCGCGAGGCGCTCATCGACTGGCATACCTCCACCGAGTGGCTCGCAGCCTTCGGCGGCTTTGCCCCGGGCTTTACTTATTGCACCCCGGCAGATGCCTCCCGCGGCGTCGACATCCCGCGTCGCTCTACCCCGCGTACCGCGGTGCCGAATGGCTCGGTGGGCATCGCCGGTAACTTCTCCGCGGTCTACCCGCGCGTCTCCCCCGGCGGCTGGCAGCTGCTAGGCACCACCTCGACCCCGATGTGGGAATCGGATGCGCAGCCGCCGGCGCTGGTACAGCCCGGTGACCGCGTGCGCTACCGTGCCGTCAGCTCCCTGCCGGACATCGTATCCACCACCCCGTTTGGCCGCCGTACCCCAGCCCGCCTGCCACGTATGGAAGTCATCGACCCAGGCCTTGTCACCCTCTTCCAGGACCAAGGCCGCCCGGGTCGTGGCAACTTAGGTGTTACCCCTTCGGGCGCGGCTGACCAGGCAGCAGCGGCCACCGCCAACGTAGCCGTGGGCAACCCGCGCGGTGCGACGGTGCTGGAAAACATCGGTGGTATTCGCCTGCGTGCCCTCACCGATACCGTCATTTGCGTCACCGGCGCCCAGGCCCGCGTGCTCCTCGACGAGATGCCGGTGCACCTCGCGCGCCCGGTGCTCGTGACGGCGGGTTCCACCGTGATCGTCGAGCCGGCCACGTACGGCATGCGCTCCTACATCGCCATCCGCGGCGGCATCGTTGCCGATACCGAGCTGGGGTCCTCCTCCACCGACGTGCTCTCTGGGCTGGGTCCTGCGCCCGTGCACATCGGCGACATCATCGGTGTCCTGCCGCGCTCGAGTGCCATGACGGATGCGCAGCTGACCAATCCGCTGCGCGTTTCTGAGGGCTCCCACGGGCAGACCTCCGGCGTGCTGCGCTGCGTGATGGGCCCGCGCGATGACTGGTTCACCAAGGAATCCCTCGAGAAATTCTTAGATACCGAATGGGAAGTTACTCCACAGTCCAACCGCGTCGGCCTGCGTCTTAGAGCCAGCGACGATGCGACCTTGTCACGTGCGCGCTCCGGCGAGCTCCCGAGCGAAGGAATGGTTGCTGGCTCCGTCCAGGTTCCGCCATCGGGTGAGCCGGTAGTCTTCCTGCGCGACCACGCCGTCACCGGCGGCTACCCCGTCATCGCCACCGTCTTGGAAGAAGACATCGACATCGCCGCGCAGCTCCCGCCGGGAGCCACGGTCCGCTTCGAACTCGCTACAACTATTTAAAGGTTAAACATGATTTCTGCAATACTTATTGCAAATCGCGGCGAAATCGCCGTCCGCATCGCTCGCGCCGCCCGCGATCTGGGTATTCGCTCCATCGCCATCTATTCCGAGGCCGACGCCGGCGCGCTGCACACCCGTGTTGCTGACGAGGCCTACGCCCTGCCCGGCAACACCGCGGCCGATACCTATATGAATGTCCCGGCATTGCTGGACATTGCGGTTCGCGCCGGCGCCGACGCTGTACACCCGGGCTACGGCTTCCTCTCTGAGAACGCCGACTTCGCCCGCGCTGTGGCCGACGCCGGCCTGACCTGGGTGGGCCCGACGCCGGAGTCCATCGAGCTGCTCGGTGACAAGATTGCGGCCCGCCGCGTGGCTGAAGAGGTCGGCGCTCCCCTGGCTCCTGGCACCTCCGACCCCATCGACGACTGGCAGGAGGCCCGCGCCTTCGCCGAAAAGCACGGTCTACCGATTGCCATCAAGGCAGCTTATGGTGGCGGCGGACGCGGTCTGAAGGTCGTGGAAAACCTGGAAGACATTGAGGCGGCCTTCAACTCTGCAGGCCGCGAGGCCAAGGAAGCCTTCGGCCGCGCAGAGTGCTACGTGGAGAAGTTCCTCACCCACCCGCGCCACGTCGAGGCGCAAATCCTCGCCGATACCCACGGCAACGTCGCCGTGCTCGGCACCCGTGACTGTTCAACACAGCGTCGCTTCCAAAAGCTCATCGAGGAAGCTCCCGCACCTGCGCTTAGCGACGAACAGCGCACCGGCATCCACGAGGGCGCCCGCGCCATTTGCGCCAAGGTGGGTTACACCGGCGCTGGAACCGTGGAGTACATAGTCTCTGAGGACGGCACCATCTCCTTCCTCGAGGTCAACACCCGTGTGCAGGTTGAGCACCCAGTCACTGAGGTCGTGACCGGCGTGGACATCATCGCGGAGCAGTTCCGCATCGCTTCGGGCGAGCCACTGTCTTTCGTGGACGAATCCCTCGACCCGGAGCCGCACGGCCACGCTTTCGAATTCCGCATCAACGCCGAGGACATCCTGAACGGCTTTGCACCATGCCCTGGCACCATCGTGCGCTTTGAGCCGCCGACGGGCCCTGGCATCCGCGTTGACGCCGGCGTACGCTCCGGCTCCATCGTGCCGCCGTACTACGACTCGCTGATTGCCAAGCTGCTGGTCTGGGGACCGACCCGCGAGGTGGCCCTGGCCCGCGCCAAGCAGGCCCTGGCCGAGTTCGACATCGAAGGCGTGCGCACCGTGCTGCCGTTCCACCGCGACATGGTCTCCTCCCAGGTCTTGGCCGACCACGGCGATGCCAAGGCCGCAGCTGGTATCTACACGGACTGGCTTGACCACAACTACCGCCCTTCTGCGGAGTCCACGAGCAACATTGCGCCGGTCGAGGCCATCTACGCCAAACGCACCCAGGTAGCCATCGAAATCGACGGCAAGCTGGTCAGCGTCGGTTTGCCGGAGAACCTGTTTGCGGCAGCCCCGGCGGCTGCTGGTGGGGTGAAGGTGGCGTCGCCAAGCGCGGGCTCGCAGGAAGGCGAGGTAACCGCACCGTATGATGCAAACCTCGTGGCGTGGAACGTCGCGGATGGCGACACGGTCGAAGAGGGCGAGGCCATCGCCACCATCGAGGCTATGAAGATGGAATCTTCTGTAAAGGCTCCACGCGGCGGCACCATCAAGCTGTTGGCCAAGGAAGGCGACCGCTTGGATCCGTCGAAGGTTATCGCGACTATCGACTAGTGGCCGTGGCCTACTTTTTCGCGCAGCCTCCACGCCCAATGGGTTAAGCTGTCTGGCATGCTTTCTCAGTCTGTGGTGTCGGAGATTCGCGATGCCATCTCGGCCGGCGAGTTCATGCCCGGCCAACAGCTCAGCGAGGTCAAAGCCGCTGAGCGTTTCTCTTGTTCCCGCAATACGCTCCGCGAGGCGTTCACTGAGCTCGCTGCGCAGCGACTCGTGGAGCGCATCCCCCACCGGGGCGTCTTCATTGCGACGCCGGACGCCGATTACGTGCGCGACCTGTTCATCGCACGTGCCGCTATCGAGCCCTCCGGCGTGCTGTGGGGCGAATTCGCTGATCCGGCAGCGTTAATTGAGCTTGTCACTTCTGCTCGAGCCGCGCAGGAACGCGGTGAGGACCAGGAAGTATCCAACATTAACCAGCGTTTTCACCGCGCACTGGTGGCGTCGCTAAATTCCCCGACGCTTAACGCGCAAATGAACAACCTACTCGCGCGGATGCGGCTGAGCTTCTTGCTCGTTATCCCGCGCTACCCCACCTTGCACGCTGAACACATTGAGGGCAACATCCGCTTGGCCCGGCTCATTGCCGATGGAAAACGCGAAGAAGCTGCCGCGCTTTTGCACGACAGCTTGCTGCGGACCTGCAAGACGATGCTCGCGGTCATCTAGCTTGGGGCGGCTTGGCGGGGCGGCTTCCCTGCCCCCATTGCGGTTTGGTCCCATAGGTTGGGTCCCTTGGTGGGGTAAAGGGACCAGTAAGCCAAATTTTCCGGCACGACCACTCGTAAAGAAACCCAAGCAATGGGACCAAACCGCGCGGTCGGCCGGAGCAGTTGCAGAGGAAGCTGCAAGCGCAGCCGCAGACCGGGCTTAAGGAACCTCGTAGTCCACGTCGCGCGCGTCAGTGACGAGCATCTTGCCGGGCTGGTGGGTAATCGCCAGGCGCGGCTTCGAGTTCATCACCACCGCTTGTGGCGTCACGCCACACGCCCAGAACACCGGAATGTGCCCTTCCGGGATGTCCACGGCGTCGCCGAAATCAGGGCGAGAAAGATCCGAAATGCCAATATCCTCAGGGTTTCCCACGTGCACCGGCGCCCCGTGCACCGACGGGTAACGCGAGGTGATGCGCACGGCGTCGGCAACCTGAGATGCAGGAATCGGTCGCATGGAGACCACCAACGGTCCGCTGAAAATGCCGGCCGGAGTGGTGGGAATGTTCGTGCGATACATCGACACATTTCGCCCCTGCTCGATATGAGCCAGCGTAATGCCGTTTTCCTGCAGCGCCGACTCGAAAGCAAACGAGCAGCCGATGAGGAACGTGACCATGTCCTCAGCCCAGAACTCAGTGGCGTCCTCCACCGAGTCGGTTAGCTCACCGTCGCGGAAGATGCGGTAGCCGGGGATGTCGGTGCGGATATCGCCACCCGCGAGCAGCTCCGAGCTGTATTGGCCCGCCTCCAGCACGCCCACAATCGGACACGACTTCGGATTGCGCTGAGCAAACAACAGGAAGTCGAACGCGTATTCCTGCGGCACCGCAAGCAGGTTGGCCTGCATGTATCCGTCAGCGAAACCCGCCGTAGTCACCATCTGATTCTGCCGGGCATGCGCGCGCACGTCAGCGGGCTGCATCGTGGAAGGATGTGCAGTGTAAGACATCTTCCAAGGCCCCTAAGCCCAAAGCTTCATGATTCCGGAGATGGAGTTGAAACCGATGTAGAGCTCCAGCAGCAGCGCGATGGAACCAACCACCAGCAGCCACATTGGGTGCTTGACTCCGCCGAGGAGATCGCGGCGTCGGAAAGCAACCCACATAACCATCGCAAACGCAATTGGCAAAATGATGCCGTTGAACGCGCCTGCGAAAATCAGCAGCTTCTGGGGAGCGGAGTTGAGGAGAACGAACAAGATGGTGCAGACCACGATGAAGCCCACCGTGAGGAAGTTGCGGGTGCGCGGGGCGACCTTCTGAGTGGTCACAAAGGAGATCGAGGTGTAGGAAGCTCCAATCACCGAGGACAAGCCCGCGGCAAAGAGCACCACGCCGAACGCACGGAGTCCGAACTCGCCGGCGGCTTGGCGGAAGGCGTCGGCAGCCGTGTTGTCCTCAGACAGTGCCACGCCCGTGCTGACGACGCCCAGCACAGCCAAGAAGAGCAGCACGCGCATAATGCCGGTGATGATGACGCCCATGACCGAGGTCGTGGTGATGTTCTTGATGTGCTCCGGGCCGGTCATGCCGTTGTCGATGAGGCGGTGCGCACCCGCGAAGGTGATGTAGCCGCCGACGGTGCCGCCGATGAGGGTGGTAATAACGAAGAAGTCAACTTCCTCCGGCATGACGGTGTTCTTGAGTGCCTCGCCCACTGGCGGCTGCGAGACGATAGCCACGTAGAGCATGAGCAGGATCATGATGGCGCCAAGGGCAGCCACCAAGCGGTCGAGCGCAATGCCGGCGCGTTTGGACAAGAAGATGAAGATGGCAATCGCCGCAGCGATGACCGAGCCGATGCGGGCGTCAATGCCGAGCATCGCGTTCAAGCCCAAGCCAGAGCCAGCAATGTTGCCGATGTTGAATACCACACCGCCGATGAAGACGAGCACCGCGAGGAACCAGCCAAGGCCCGGCAGAACGGTGTTGCCAAGCTCGTTGGCGCGCATGCCGGAGAGGCACAGCACGCGCCAGACGTTGAGCTGGATGGCGATGTCCACGATGATGCTGAGCAGAATCGCAAAGGCGAAAGCTGCACCCATCTGGACGGTAAAGACGGAGGTCTGGGTCAAAAAGCCCGGACCGATGGAGGAGGTAGCCATGAGAAACATGGCGCCCGCCATTGCGCCGATACCCTTGGGTGGGTTCTTGACGACTTCAGTTGTTTCAGCGCTCACCAAACTGTCCTTTCGTGATGCAGGTCGCATTAGTTACGTGATGCACATCATCTTAAGGGGTTGTTCAACAACTTAGGAAGGAAATTGGTCAACCACTTTAAAAGCCCAGCTCGAGGATGCAGTTTGCGGGTGCCCCCTTGCACTTGACGACGCCCTTTGCCGTCGCCGAGCGCATCGAAGGTCACCTGGTACGATGCCGTGGTGGCCACCTGCGCGCCCGCGCGATAAAAGTCCTCGTGCGCTGCCTGAATTTCAGCAGGGTTCTCGCGCAGAATCTGCGCCGACCACAACTGCCCCGAGATGTCGTTGCCGCGGGACTCCAAGTGGGTGCCGAGGCCGCCGTCAAAAATCAGCGGCGTTTCAAAACACTTCATGCGTTGCAGCCTAACCAGTAAGCGCCGCCTTCCCTCAATTTGTTTTTCAGCACCTGCACCACAATCGCACGCGGCGCCGGCGCCCCACACGCGCGGGACAAGCGGAAACTTTCTCGAAAGCATTGCGCAACGCAAGGATGTGACCTAGGATTCATTTTTAACTAATGGTGATTCGCATTTCTTAGGAGGACCTCATGGCACAAGACGTATACATCGTCGGGGCCGCACGCTTGCCCATCGGTAAATTCGGCGGCAGCCTGGCCCGCCTTTCACTGACCGAGCTGGGTACGACGGCGGCGTCGGCAGCTATTGAGCGTTCGGGTATCCCGGCCGCCGAAATCGACACCGCGGTGGCGTCGAATGTCATGCCCGTCATCCCGAGCGACTTGTACATTTCCCGCAAAGTCGCCATCGGCGTCGGAATGCCCGAGTCCTCTACCGCAATGGGCGTCAACCGCCTCTGCGGCTCCGGCGTCCAAGCCGTGGTCTCCGCCGCGCAACTCCTCCAGTCTGGCGACGGCACCGTGGCACTTGCCATCGGCGCCGAATCCATGAGCCAAGCCCCCTACTCCGTCGAGGGCGCCCGCTTCGGCAAGCGCATGGGCGACGGCAAACTCTACGACTGGCTCACCGGCGCACTCTCCTGTCCCTTCGGCACTGGCCACATGGGCGTGACCGCGGAAAACGTCGCGAGTGACCACAACATCTCCCGCGAGCGCCAAGACGAGTTCTCTGCGCAATCCCAGCGCTGCGCCGCGGCCGCCCGTGCGGAAGGCGTCCACGCCGAGGAGATCGTCGCCGTAGGCGACCTGGACTTTGATGAGCACGTGAGGGAGACGAGCGTCGACAAGCTTGCGCAGCTCAAGCCCGTCTTTGCGAAGGATGGAACCGTAACCCCAGGCAACGCATCCGGCATCAACGACGGCGCCGCGGCCGTGGTCCTCGCCACCGCCGAGCAGGTGAGCACGCGCAACCTGGAGCCGCTGGCCAAGATTGTCAGCTGGGCCATCGCGGGCGTCGACCCCACCCGCATGGGCGTCGGCCCCATCGCTGCGGTGCCGAAGGCCCTGGAGAAGGCCAGACTCACGCTGGACGACATCGACCTCATCGAGTCCAACGAGGCCTTCGCCGCGCAGGCCATCGCCGTGCAGGACGAGCTCGGCTTCGACCCCGAAAAGACCAACATCTACGGCGGCGCCGTGGCGCACGGCCACCCGGTGGGAGCCACCGGAGTCATCCTCATCACCAAGCTGGCATACGCGCTGCGCCGCCTGAACAAGCGTTATGGCCTGGTCACCATGTGTATTGGCGGCGGCCAGGGCATTGCGCTCATCATCGAAAAGGAATCCGAGAACGAAGGAGCGAAGTAAATGACAATCACCAAGGTTGCCGTCATCGGCGCAGGTTCCATGGGCTCGGGCATCGCGGCACTGTGCGCATCGGCGGGTCTCGATGTCGTCCTGCTCGACCAGAACGCCGAGGGCGCGCAGAAGGGCGTGGACATCCAGGTAAAGCGCCGCGGCTTCTACCTGCCTTCGGACGCCTCCCGCGTCACCGCCTCCGATGACTACGCCCTCCTCGAGGACCGCGACTGGGTCATCGAAGCCATCTTCGAGGACCTCGGCGCCAAGCACGCGCTCTACGCGGCCATCGAGCCACACCTCAAGCCCTCAGCCATCTTGAGTTCGAACACCTCTACCCTCCCGCTGGCCAAGCTCGTCGAGGGTGTACCGGTCTCGCGCCGCGAGCGCTTCGGCATCACCCACTTCTTCAACCCGCCGAAGGTCATGCGCTTGGTCGAGCTCATCGCCTCCGGCGAGACCGAGGCCGCGCTGCGCACCACCATCGAACAAACCTTGGGCAAGATCGCGCTCGAGTGCCGCGACACCCCGGGTTTTATTGCCAATCGCGTCGGCTGCTACTGGATGGCCGCCGGCGTTGCCCGCGCCCGCGAGTTCGGCGTGAGCTACGAGCTTGCCGACGCCGCCTTTGGCCGCCCCTTCGGCATCCCCCGCACCGGCATCTTCGGGCTTTTGGACTACATCGGTTTGCAGCTGGTGGGGCCCATCTGGAACTCCCTCGAGTCCGCACTTCCCGCGGGCGATCCGCTTCTCGATGTACCGCTGGGCTGCGACGAGTTCATCGCGGGCTTGGTCGAGCGCGGCCTGACTGGGCGCACCGGCGAGGGCGGCTTCTACCGCGGCCGCGACGAGGTCATCAACTCCGACTATGAGTACGTGGCACGCACCCAGCCGGACGACCCAGTCATAGGGCTCAAGGATCCGCGCGAGGTCATGGACACGGATTCGCCGGGCGGCCGCTTCGCCCGCGCGGTCTTCCTCGACACCCTGCGCTACTGCTGCGAGGTCGCGCCGGAGATCGCGGAGCACGTCGGGCTTATCGACGACGGCCTCACCCTCGGCTTCGGCTGGAAGAAGGGCATTTTCGCGCTTGCCGACGCCATCGGCATCGACTGGGTTGCCTCCGCTTACGGTTCGAAGCCGCCAGCGCTAGTGACCGCAGCCGCCGCTGCCGGGGGATTCTTTGTAGACGGCAAGGTGCTTTCCTCTGAGGGCCAGCTGCAGGAGCTGCGGGAGCGGGAGGGTGTGGTCAGCCTGCGCTCCTGGGATCTGGAAACCGTGGTCGGCCTGCCGGCCGGCGCGGTGCGTGCAGTATCCACCCCTTCCGGACGCATCGGCATCATCGACCTGCATACGCCGATGAATTCCTTGCCGACTACCGCTCTGGAAGTCCTGCGCGCTGCCGTTGACGCCATCTCCTCTGCGAACCTGAAAGCGCTGGTAATCGGCAACGATGCGCCGGTGTTCTGCGCGGGCGCGGACTTGGCGTCGATTGCCGCGGCGGGCGAGTCGGGCTCGGCGGAGCGCGTTGAGGAGCTCATTGCGGACGGCTCGAACACGCTGCGCCAGCTGAAGTTCGCGCCGGTTCCCGTGGTCGCAGCGGTACGCGGTGTTGCCCTGGGCGGCGGCTTAGAGCTAGCCCTTTCCTGCGACCGAATCGTGGCACACGCGGATACGCAGCTGGCATTCCCAGAGCGCAACGTTGGTTTGTACCCCGGTTGGACGGGCACGATTTCCGCACTGGAGCGCCTGCGTGCGGCTGGCGTGGCCGACTACCACCAGAAGGCCTTCGATTTCATCGCGGCGGCGGCGCCTTTCCCAAATGCGTTTGTGGCTAAGGAACAGGGCTTCCTCGGGGCAGACGACGTCGTGCTCATGTCCCCTGACCACGTCCTGGCGCGTGCCATCACGGAGGCGGAGTCGCTCATTGAGGGCTACGAGCCCCCTGCGGATGCGGCGATTGAGATGTACTCAGGCCCGGCGCTGGACCGCGAGTGGCCGTTGGAGAATACTACGGAAAACGACCACGTCATCGCAGCAAAGCTGGCGCAAATGTACACCGGTGAGGGCTCGCTGAGCTTTAACGAGTTCGCCGACCGTGAGGTCGAATACGATGTGCCGCTCGTGCTGCTGCCAGCGAACGTCGATCGCGCGAAGCATATGGCGGCGACCCGCAAGCCGTTGCGCAACTAGCCCGCGGACCTGTCCCAACCATTTCTTTCGGATTGGTCCCATTGGTTGGGTCCCTTTACGGGGTAAAGGGACCACCTAGCGGGTTTTAGCCGGCCTTCTTACTCGTAAAGGGACCAGTAGACTGGGACCATCCTCGCTGTTGGGCAGCTTCCAGCGCCTGGCGCACCTCCCGCACGACACGGACTCTCTCCGTGAGCAGCTCCCGTGGGCTGTATCGCAGCACGATGAGGCCACGGTTCTGAATCAGCTTCTCGCGTCGTCGCTCCTCCACGATTGTTTGCTCGGCACTCTTGCCAAACGACGAACCGTCGTACTTGACGGCACCGTCGATCTCAATCACGACGGCGTCGTCAATGCATGCGTCTGCGCGGAAGTTCGGCGGGATGAAGTACTGCGCAACCACCTTCTCTCCCAGCTTTTCCGCGATGGCGATGCCTCGAAAGTAGGACTCGAAAGGCGATTCCGAATGCGCGATGGCGTGCTCAATCGCCTTCCGCGCCTGCGGGGCACCGTGCACGCGCCCCATGGCGGTCAGCGTGCGGCGCAGCTCCTCCTTCGTGGTGAGTTCCTTCGCGAGCGCCGAATCCATGGCAACGAGTCCCTCTTCGAAGGAATGGTGTCTTGCGATGTCGATGCACGCTCGTGCCACAGTTGTACAACGGGTGCCGAGCTGCTCGGAGACCATGTTGTCTGGCAGGTGCGTCTTGCGGTAATCGTAATCGGCTGGAATCTTCGTCTTGACTGGCAGCGATTTGGACTGCCTAGCCATTTCAATCTTTTCGCCGAAAGGCGGGAGGACCCAAAGGCCCCATAGCCTGGCTGCTGTTTTTCCTATCATGACGGCTTTGTGCACGCTTTTGCCTGCGGCAATCACTTTGAGGCGCTGGCGTTCGTAAGTGGGTAATTGCTCGAAGTAATCCCGCGGGGTTGCGACCCAGGGCGCTATTCGCAGAACCTCGCCATTGGCTATTTGCTCCCACACGTGGTGATCGTTGGACAGTGGACGTAAGTGAATGAGTCGTTGTGTTTGAGTCATACAACAATGTTCGCCAAGCGCGTGCGCCCGTGTCTAGAGTCAATTTTTTACCTGTGGATAACTCTACATTTGCGCAGCTAGGGAGAGTTGGCGCTTTCGAGTCGGTTTGCCGGCTGGCCCCTCAGCGGCTGGCCTCTTACTGGCGAATGGGCGGTTTCAGCTGCCGCGGTTTGGTCCTCCTCTAGTGGTCCCATTGGTTGGGTAGTTTTACGAGAACCGTCCCCCGCGCAATGGCTCCTAAGGGTTTCTTTACCCTCTAATGAAACCCAACCAATGGGACCAAACCCGGAGAGGGGTGAGCCGCACGTCAAGCGGGGCGCGGGCAGGCTGCTACTTGTAGGCCGAGAAACCCGTAATGACCTTGCCCATGATGAGGCTCTGCACGGTGTCGGTTCCCTCGTAGGTGTGCATGGCCTCAATGTCGGCAAAGTGGCGCGCGATGTCGTTTTCTAGCAGGATGCCCACGCCACCGAGCATGTCGCGGGCGTCGGAAGCAATGCGTCGTGCAGCGCGGGTGTTGTGCAGCTTCGCTGCGGAAGCCTGCGGCGGGGTGAGCGTGCCGGCCTCCTCGCGGGCGGCAACCTCGCGGCAGGTCAGCATCATCTGGTTGAGGTCCAGCACCATGTTGGCCAAGCGCTGCTGGATAATCTGCGCTTTTGCCAGCTCACGGCCGAACTGGACGCGCTCCATGACGTAGTTGCGCGCGGTTTCATAGCAAGCCACGGCTGAGCCCAACGCCATCCAAGAGACGCCGATGCGCGTTGCCGTCAGCACGCGGGAGACGTCCTTAAACGTTTGGCAGCCAGGCAACCGGTTGGAGGCAGGAATGCGGCAATCCTCCAAGACGATGTGCGCCTGGTGGATAGCGCGCAGTGACAGCTTGCCGACAATCACCGTGGCCGAGTAGCCCGGCGCATCCTGCGGAACGATGAAGCCACCCACGTTTCCGTCTTCCATACGGGCGTAAATCACGGTCACGCCACCGGAAGCACCGTTACCGATCCACTTCTTTTCGCCGTTGAGAACCCAGGAATCGCCGTCGCGGACCGCGGTAGTCTCCAGCGCAATGGAGTCAGAACCGTGCAGCGGTTCCGTCAGGCCAAACGCGCCGAGCAGCGAGCACGACGCCATCGCCGGCAGGTAGCGGGAGCGCTGCTCCTCCGAGCCCAACATCGCGATGGAGCGCATAGCCAGGCCGGCCTGCACGGCAACGACGGTGCCCATCGAGGCGTCGGCACGCGTGACCTCCATGAGTGCCAAACCCGCGCCGCGTGAGGTCATGGACTCGTGGCCAGGAACGTCAAGGCCGTCCGTCATGAGGTCGAGCTCGCCTAAGCGGCGCACTAGTTCGAGGGGATATTCGCTTTTCTCCCAATGCCCATTGATAACCGGCAGGCAATCCTCACGAAACGAGCGAGCACGTGCCCAGACCTCGGCATCTTGGGCGTTGATGCCGTCGAACACACCGAGGAAGTCAGTTGTAGAATCGAAGAGATTATTGGACATTTCAGGCCTCCGATATGAATCACTATTAGCCTGCTATTGTGATACACACCTCACCGCCTGTCAAGGAAACGTACCCAGCGAAAGGCACACCACCATGGCTAACCAGAAGCGCCGCGACCAAATCGCCACCGCCGCCCTCGACCTCTTTGACCAGCGCGGCTACCACGGCACCGGCATGGAAGACATCGCAAAGGCAGTGGGCATGCGGGCATCGAGCCTCTACAACCACTACAAGTCCAAGCAAGAGCTGCTCGCTGAGGTCACCGTCTCCGCCATGGAGGAACTCCTACGTGCCAACGCCGCGGCGCTCGCCGGGGTCACGGGTTCCGAGGAAAAAATCCTCGCCACGATGCGCGCACACGTCATCTTCCACGCCACCCACGCCAAGCGCGTCCGCGTAGTCAACAACGAGCTCAACAATCTCGAAGAACCCCACAAGTCCGTGGTCCTGCAGCTGCGCCGCGACTATGTGGCACGTTGGATGAACGTCGTCGACGAGGGCAGCTTCCAAGCCGAGAACCTCAAGATTGCCTGCTGGGCGCTCATCGACATGGGCATCGGCGTGGCCACGTGGTTTAGCCCCGATGGCCCGTACACCGCAGAGGAGCTCGGTGACATGTACGGGCAGTTCGCGCTCCGCCAGCTGACCTAGCCGCTACGCGCAGCCAATCTCCTCGACCTCTTCGTGGTCCGGGTAAATGACACGGATGCGCGAGTACACCTTGGCGTTGTAGCCACACGCTTCACGCTTGTCGACGACCACCCGCACCGGCGTCTGCTTAAACTTGCCCTCCGCACAGAAGGGGTCGCAGTCATTTTCCACGGCCGTACCCTCAGCCGTGGCCTCATCGGCGCCCCAGTTGGACCACTTGAGGTCCTTGACCAGGTAGTTGTTATCACCGCAGGCCAGCGAAATGCTGCCGGGGCCTTCCAGGCCGGTGACGGACACGCAGCCCAAGATGGCCGTGGCCTCCACGGTGGTGGTCACGTTGGGGCCGACCAGACCGACCACGCGGACCAGCTGGCCGGTTGCCGGAAGGATGGAGAAGCTGACGTGGTCAGCGTCGCGAATGACGCTGATGAGGCCGTCCTCTCCCACGCCGTCGTGGGAGCCCTGCGAGGCCGAAGCCAGGTCGTTGCCGTCGGTGGCGGCCAGAATGTCGTAGACAATCTTTTGCTGCGCGCTGCTCAAACCCGGCTGCAGCAGCAGCTGCAGCGCGCCGAGGGCGCGGTTGGGGAAACGATCCGCAAGAGCTTCCAGCCCAGCGCGGTCGGTGGCCGCCATGAGGTCTTCTGCGGGGATGACTGGCTGCGGGTCGAACCCTGGCAGCTCGCCTTGGGAGGAGATGTTCACGGTGCCGTCGACGCCCACCGAGTACTCGGTCGTGGCAGTAGACGAACCATCGGTGTCCACGCGCTTGAGGTACTCCTTTGAGGTCACGCCTTTGTCCGCGGCGTCGGGCTGCGCGGCGGCAGCCTCACCCGCGTGCGTGAGCACCTCCGCCACGGCGACCGGCTCGCTGTGGTTCACAAACGGGATGACCCCGCCGGCCAGAGCTAGGACACCGATGCCTGCGGCCACGGCCTTCCACGGCGTGCGTGACCCCGAATCGACAATGTCGCTGAGGACCGCCTCGGAGCGGGTAAGGGCGGCGTCGTCAAGCGCAGCGTCTGGCACCGGATTTGCGGCGCGCAATTGGGAAAGCGGATCAGTCATCGTGGCCTCCGGTGAGCTCGGAAAGGTGGGTGCGGGCGCGGTGCAGGCGCACGCGGACGTTGTTAGGGGTGATGCCGAGGACCTCGGCGATCTCGGCCTGCGTGAGCTCCTCCCAGGCGAAGAGAGTGAGGATCTCGCGCTCGGCATAAGGAAGATGCAACAGGGCGCGGTTGATGTCGAGGGACAAGTCAACGGCGGCGGATTCGTCGGGAAGAGCACCGTCGAAGTCGTCGAGGTTTTCGAACTCGCGGCGCGAGCGATAGAACTCGCGCATCACGTTGCGTGCGATGCCATAGAGCCATGGCAGCGGGTTCTCCCCTGTCAGGGTGTCGAAGTTGGCCCAGGCGCGCTCGAAGACATCGGCAGCCAGCTCCTCAGCGTGCTCCTGCGGCACGCGACGCCGCAAAAACGCCAAGACGGCAGGATAATGCGCGCGAAAGTGCCGGGAGAACTCCCGCTTTCGCGCGCCGGGCAAGGTTAAGACGGACAAATAAAACTCCACGAGCCTGCTGGAACATACTTCACATAGAGTATGTTGCAGCAGGCTCGGAATTATTACAGACTAGTGCGCGACTTTTTCCTTAACCGGAATTTTCGCAGGTTGTACCGGTTCTGCGGTGTCAGCGACTGCGGTACGGCGAGCCACCGCGGCGAAAACGGCACCGGTGACGTTGTGCTCGGTGTCGGACGCAGATGGTTTACTAGTAGACGATGGAACCGCTCGAACTCAGCGCACTCACCGGCACGCAGTCCCGTACGTATGGCACCCGGAAGATCACCGACTCTATGGTGAACGCACCGGTCCATGTGGCGATCGCACTGTGGGACGAGCGCTGGGACTCCGCGCCGGGCGGCACTGTTGATGGCTGGGTCATCGCAGTAAACACCAGGCAGACCCGGTTCATACGCAAGGGCCAGACCAAGAGTGGCGACGTGGTGGAGATTGCCATCCGCGAGTTCGAGAAGGCCACGAAGAACCTGAAGGGCCGAATCTGGATTGTCACGGGGCGCCGGCAAAATACGCTGCGGTCGGCGCTAGAACGGCGCGGCTATACGGTGACGGGCAGCTTTGCGGAGGAAAATAGGGCGTCGAAAAGCGCGAGCTCTGTGCGCCGCAAGGAAGCGGGCCTGACCGCACGTAAGGCCAAGAAGTTGGGCGAGGCGCCACGGAAGAAAGAGGCCACGCAGGTAGAGACCCCGAAGGCACATTGGTGGCCGAACTTCTCGCAGGCGTCATCATGGCCGGAGGGCGCCACGGTGCGCATTGCTACCGACGCCTCCTCCGACACCGTTTTCAAGGGCTCCATGTGCTTCGTGGCGGGCAATGGCGACTACCGGCTGCGCACCCGCGAGACTAAGGCGGGTACTGACGAGCTCGAGCTGGAGTCGCTGACCTTGGCGCTGAAGTACCTGCTCAAGGTGGGTGCAAAGAAGGCGATTATTGAAAGCGACTCGGTCGCGGCGCTCGAAGCGGTGGAGCAGTTGCGCAATAAGCAGTCGAAGGCGGTGCGCTCGCGGCGGACGTGGCGCGGAGTTACGTCAGGTGCGCGGTCGCGTTTCCAGCAGGCCTGGAACGACGTCGAGGGCGAATGCGAGGTGGAAATCCGCCGCGTGCTTGGCCATGCGGGCGATCCGCTCAACCGCGCGGCGGACCAGATTGCGTACATGGGGCTGCGTGCGATTGCGCATCCGATGAAGCAGTCGCGGGCCACGCTGCAGGAGGGCATTACCAAGGCGCTGGCCAAGCTTTAGGCTTAGCCGCTAAAAGATGATCCGGCAGGCAAACGCCACCGCCCACACCAACAGCCAACGGCGTTTGTGCAGCTCATTGCGATAGATGGCGGACATTAACAGGTACCACGCCGACGGGATGATAAAGAAAAGACTGGTTCCTGGGTCCGCGCTAAAGTCAGTAAATCCGACTAAAAGGAAAAACGCTGACAGGCCAGCTTTCCACCAAGAAAACGGGTAAACCTTGCCGTCCGCCTCTGCTGGCTCTGGCTCGTTAGTTTTGGTTTGAGCTGGTACGGCTTCGCTTGGCTCGTCTACTGGCGCTGGTTGGAAAGACTGCGCTGGTTGCGGTTTTGCCGCGTCCGCAAACGGATTGCCAGGTGCGTCTGCGAGGGGTTCCTCGAAGGGGTTATTGGCAAAAGGATTGGTCATAGCACATAGGATAGCGCCGACTGTTTTACGCGAGTTCATGTAGCCGGGCAATGGGTTTTGGACCTGCGTTTGTGGGGCTGTTTTCGACGCTTTCGTGTTGGTCCCCCTCTACGGGTTTCCCTCTAATGGTCCCTTTACGAGTAGCGTTGGCGACCAATACGGCCCATTGGGTTTCATTACCCCCTAAAGAAACCCAACCAATGGGAGCCAACCAATGGGACCAGTCTGGGACGTGCGGAAACCTCAGGCGGAACCGCAGGCGAAAAGGGCCAGAGCGGAGGCCAGAGGCGAGGATGCTCCAGGCCGCGCGGGGCGCTAGTGGCCGCCGTTTCCGCCGGACGCGAAGGTGAAAGTATCGGTCTCACCGGAATCGCAGGTCACGGTGTAGGTGTGGTAGCCGTCGGCAGGACCGGGGCCGATGTTGTCCGGCGCGGTTACGTAACCCACCAGTTGACCGAGGTCAGCCGCCGGCGACATCACCGTCGTCGCACCCCACGACGTGGTCAGGTTCGCGCGAGTGCCCGGGCAGTTTGCCGCAATAAGCAGCTCCTGGCCCGGCTTGAGCTGACCGTCAACAGTACTGGTCAGCTGGGTGCCAGCGGTGGTCTTCGCATCCTCGCTGAACGGGTTGAAGCCGGTAGCAACTGCAGCGCCACCACCAGCCAAAATAGCGCAAGCGGCGGTAGCAGCAACGAGGGTCTTTTTCATGATGACTCCTTAACTAGGAAGTTGATGTTCACCTAGTTAGTTGCACTACCGCCGCGTTTATTACAGGCGACCAGAAAGTTTTTCCAGCCACCAGTTGGCCGGGCTTATCCGGCGATTCGGCGCGCGCCGTCGCCAGGGCTGGCCACAAGGAAGGTCGGCGCCGGGAAGCCGCGCTCAGCCGCGGCAGCAGCAATTGCCTCCGCCGTCGACTCCACATCGGCACGCTTGACCAGCGCAATCACCGCGCCACCGAAACCGCCCCCAGTCATACGCGCGCCCACCTCACCGGCCGCCGCGAACGCGCAGTCCAGCTCCGGCGTGGTGACCTCGTACTGGTCGCGCAGCGAGATGTGGCTATCGCGCATGAGCTCCCGGAAACGGTCAAGGTTGCCGGCCTCCAAGTCGGAGGCAGCTTCCAAGGTGCGAGCGGTCTCCTCCACGACGTGGGCGACGCGGCGCTTAACGACGCCCTCATCCTCCCCCGCTTCCCTCGCCCACCGGGTGGCGGCCGCAACGGCATCGGGAATATCGCGGATAGTTCCGCCGCGGGCCCCAGAGTCCGCCAATGCAAACTGAACCGCGTCGATGACGCCACGGCGGGAGGCATACTGGCCGTCGTTCAAAGTGTGAGGGGCGTTGGTGTCTGCGATGAGCAACACCATGTCGCGCTCCGCGATGTTAAACGGCACGCGGCGCACCTCACCCGTGGAGAAGTCCAAGACGAGCGCCTTGCCCTTCTGCCCGAAGAGGCTCGCATTCTGGTCCAAGCCACCTGTCGAGGCACCGACGACCTCGTTCTCGGCGCGCATGCAGGCGAGAACCAGGCGGGTGCGGGCGGCGTCGTCAGGCGCGTGCCCTGTCGAAAGCTCGTAGGCCGCCACCGCCACCGAGCATTCCAACGCCGCGGAGCTGGAGAGGCCGGAGCCTACCGGAACGTCGGAGACAATCGCGATGTCGAGGCCCTCGCAGGAGGCGATGACGCCGTCCTCGAGGCCCGCCCACACGGCGCCGGCGACGTAGCCCGCCCAGGCGTCCGGGGTGCCCGCGGCCCAACCCGGGCCAACCTCCTCCAGAAAAACGTCCACGCGGTAGACCTTGCCGCCGAACTCGGAGGCAATCCGCAGTTGGCCGTCCTCGCGTGGGGCCACGGCCACGGCCGTGTTCTGCTCCAGCGCGAAAGGGATCGAGGCGCCACCTGCGTAGTCGACGTGCTCGCCGATGAGGTTCACGCGGCCCGGCGCGGCCCAAACCCCGGCAGGCTCCGCGGAGAAGTTGGAGCGGAAGAGTGCGATCGCGGCGTCGGCAAGCGCGGCGTCGGAGCGAGTGGAAATCCAGTTAAGCATCCCACACCTCCTTGAACCGGGCGGCGATGTGCTCCGGGGTGGTGTCGTTGATCCACACTGCCTGCGCGGACTCCGAACCGGCGAGGAACTTCATGCGGTTCGGCGAGCGCATCAGCGAAAACAGCTGCAGGTGCATGCGCACGTCCCCGCGCAGCGTAGGGTCGGCCGGCGCGAGGTTCCAACCAGCGATGTACGGGGTCTTTTCCACGCCGTCGAAGAAACGGTCCACAGCGATATACAGCTTCTTGAGCAGGGCGGCGAGGTCGTCGCGCTGGGCGTCGGAAAGCTCGGTGAAATCCGCCGCGTACTCGTTGGGCATGACCATCGCCTCAAGCGGCCACTTCGCGGCAGCCGGGACGAACGCGGTGAAGTGCTCGGTCTCGGCAATGATGCGGGTGCCCGCTGCGCGCTCCTTGTCCAGGATGTCCTGGAAGAGATCGCCCTCGTAAGCCTGCGAGGAAGCCACGATGGACTTCATGCGCGGCGAGAGGAACGGATAGGAGTAGATCTGGCCGTGCGGGTGCTGCAGCGTCACGCCGATTTCGGCGCCGCGATTCTCAAACGGGAAGACCTGCGCCACCTCAGGCAGCGCAGACAGCGCCGAGGTGCGGTGCGCCCACGCCTCGATGACGGTGCGAATGCGGCTCACAGGCAGATCCTTGAAGCTCAGCTCCGGGGCAGAAGTAAAGCACACGACCTCGCAGCGGGCCTTCGCCGGCAGGCGCGGGACCAGGCCCATGCCGTCGACGTCGTCCTCGTAGTCCTCCATCCCCATCGCAAAGGAGGGAAAGCGGTTTTCAAAGACCACCACGTCATAAGACGGCGACGGGATCTCCGTGGGCAGCTGGCCCGGCAGGGTCGGCGCGAGCGGGTTCTCGTTGGCCGGGGGCATGAATGTGCGGTTCATGCGGTGGGCGGCAAAGGCCACCCAGTCCCCGGTCAGCGGGTCGCGGCGCATCTCCGAAGCCGGTGTGACTTGCGGGAGTTCGCGGCTGTCTTCCAAGACGCGGTCGGTGTGTGGGGTGTCGTCGAAGTAGATGATTTCGCGGCCGTCGGCAAGCGCGGCTTTGGTGATCTCTAGCATTACTTGGCCTCCGCCAGCTTCGACTCGTCGATCTTGGAAGGGTCAACGATGATGGGACGCAGCTTGGCCCACAGCATGAAGGCTACTGCGACGACCAGCATGGCGACGCCGGCCCAGAGGTTGTCGGAGGATTCCTTCGGCAGGCCCGTGTCCGGATTGACGCCTGGGTCGAGGGCGAAGGAGCAGACTACGAGGACGATGCCGTAGATGCCCAGGAGCGCACCGATCACGTTGCGCAGGTCAAAGGCACCCGCGTGCTGAGGTGAAGTCTTGGTTGTCATGATTGATGCTCCTTTAGGCGAAGATGACGTTCAGGCCGACGGCAATAACCAGGCAGATGACGCCCAGCGGGACGGTCTGCTTGTACCACGGCAGGTTCTTCTCGGTGTAGTCCTCGAAGTGGTCCTTCGGGGTAACCGAGGATACGAAGCCGACGAGCTCTTCGTCTGGCTTGGGCTGGGTAAACATGGTGACGATGACGGAGACGATGATATCCACCGTAAAGGCCACGCCAGCGGCCACGAATGCCGTGCCCTGGCCAGGAAGGTTGAAGATGGAAGCCGTTGCGTCGGTAAAGGTTGCGATGTACCAGAAGGTAATTGCAGATGCGGTACCTGCAACCAAGCCGGACCAACCGGCGTGCGGAGTCATGCGCTTCCAGAACATACCGAGGATGAACGTTGCGAACAGCGGGGCGTTGAAGAAGCCGAACAGCGTCTGCAGGTAATCCATGACGTTGCCGAAGTTCTGGGCCAAAAGGGCGGTAAAGACGGCCACGCCGGTGGCGACGACGGTCGCGATGCGGCCGAACTTCAGGTAGTAGTCATCCTCGCGGTCCTTGACCACGTAGGTCTGCCAGATGTCATAAGAAATAACGGTGTTAAAGGCCGAGATGTTTGCGGCCATGCCAGCCATGAAGGAGGCCAGCAGGCCAGCGATGGCCACGCCGAGGAGGCCGTTCGGAAGAAGGTCGCGCATGAGCAGCAGGATGGCGTCGTTTGGCTCAGCGCGCTCTTCCATGAGGTCAGCGACGGAAACGGAAGCCACCATGCCCGGGATAACCACGAGGAAGGGCACGAACATCTTCGGGAAAGCGCCGATGATTGGGGTCTTGCGGGCTGCGGAGATGGACTCCGAAGCCATGGCGCGCTGTACCTCGACAAAGTTGGTGGTCCAGTAACCGAAGGAGAGGACGAAGCCCAAGCCCAGTACGATACCGATGACGGACCAGACTGGGTTCTCAAAGCCGGAAATGTCTGTGCCCGGCCAGGTGTGGAAGTGGGATTCCGCAATAACGGAATCCTTCAGGCCCTGCCAGCCGCCGACGCGGTTGAGGCCGATGATGGTCAATGGTGCCAGAGCAGCAACGATGACGAAGAACTGTAGAACCTCGTTGTAGATGGCTGCGGACAGGCCGCCCAGGGTGATGTAGGACAAAACGATGAGGCCAGCGACAAGGAGCGCGACCCACATCGGCCAGCCCAGCAGGGCTTCAACGATGGTGGCCAGCAGGTACAGGTTCACACCGGCGATGAGCAGCTGTGCCACGGCGAAGGAAATCGCGTTGACCAGGTGTGCCGCGTTGCCGAAGCGCCTGCGCATGAACTCCGGCACGGAACGCACCTTGGAGCCGTAGTAGAACGGCATCATCACGATGCCTAGGAAGACCATGGCCGGGATGGCGCCGATCCAGAAGTAGTGCATGGTCTGGAAACCGTATTCCACGCCATTTGCAGACATACCGATGATTTCCACCGCACCGAGGTTCGCAGAGACGAACGCCAGGCCAGTCACCCAAGCCGGCAAACCGCGGCCCGAGAGGAAGAAGTCAATGGAGGAGGAAACGCGGGCTTTTGCAGCCCAGCCAATTCCCAAGACAAAGAGGAAGTACAAAGCAACGAGCAGATAATCCACCCAGGTTGCGTCGAGTCTCAATACTGAAGGTTCCATTTCAAGAGCTTTCTTTTATTAGATTGCGCTCAAGCGAAGCTCGTAGGCAATCGGTTGATGTGCGTTGAGAACGGCCACGTCTGTGCCGCTACGCAGTGCGTTTGGCGGAGCGCTCATGGGCTCCACCGCCAGGGCACGCCCGCGCCCTGGGTAATCTGCCGGAGTGTACATCTGGACCCAATCCAGCCCCTGCCCCATCTCTAGGCGCACGCCCTTGCCCGCCGAGACATACTCTGCGGTCAGTGGTCCATGCCCGTGGAAGCAGTCATCCCATTCCACTTCGGCAATGCGCTGGCGCTTGACGACGACCTCTTCTACCTCACCCGTCGGCAAGTTCCGGGCGTCCAGCAGGTGGTGCTCGGTGACGGGGAGGGTCAGTTCGGAGGCGTCGGCAGCCGCGCCGCGTGCCGAGAGATAGGTGTGCAGGCCGAACGCGAACGGGGCGGGCCCTTCGGCGCTGGCCTCGAAGTGGGCGGATAAGCCGGCTGCGTCGAGGGTGTAGGTGGCTATGAGTTGGGTAGGCCACGGCCACGGTTCCTCGATGCGGGTGGTGAGTTGCACGCGGTCGGTGGCGTAGTAAACCAGATCCCAGGCTGCGTCGAGGACGAAGCCGTGGTTTGCGTTGTTGCGCTCGGGCTCGTTGACGGGGACTAAGTGCTCAGTCCCGCGCCAAGTGAAGCAGCCGTCTTCTGTGCGGTTTGGCCATGGTGCAAGAACCACGCCGGCGCACATCGGAGGCAGGCCGTCGTAGGTTTCCACAAGGGGTTCGCCGTTGTAGGTCAGCGCCTTAATGCCGCCGCCTAGGCTGGCGATTTCCGCCATGTATGCACCGTGTGCCATTCGGTACACAGGTGCAGAGCTGCTCGGGCTAGCCGTTCTGGTCATAACCTATTGCCCTTTCTTCCGTGTGTAACTCACTACGGGTTTTAGGTTAAGTCGCAGCTCAAGGGCCAGTCAATCGTTTGCATAAACTTGCATAGTGATATCCCTGAAATCTACTTTTAGGTGCTACTGGTCATACACAGCAGCGCAAATCCTCCGCCAAATGATGCGCGCGGCCGAATGCGGGGTGGCCAAGACTTCGCGCAGATAGTTCTCCGGCTTCAGCTCCCACGGCGTAAAGGCAGAGTGCACGCGCACGGGAATTCCCAGGTGCCACGACCACAGCTTGGTCCGCAAGGCATGAAAGTCACTGGTGACCACATCAAAGTAGGGCGCGCGGTACAGCGCGAGGGAGTTCTCCAAATTTTCGTTGGTACTCGTGGCGTTGGGCTCGACGATGATTTTCTCGGCTGGCACTCCCCTGCCAATGAGATAAGCCTCCATCACCTCGGCTTCTCCGCGTCCGGACACGATGATGTCCTGCCCGCGCCACAGCAAAAATGCGCGCTCAAGGCGACGCTCGAGCATAGGACCTGGCACGCCGCCTTGGACGCGAGCTCCCAATACCAACAGGGGGACTAAGATAGGTCCGGACATAAAGCACGAGCTTAATCCAGGAAGGACACCGTGGCCACACCGACTCTGAAGGACCTCGCCGCGGCCACAGGAGTGTCCATCTCCACGGTCTCGCGCGCATTGGCCAACCATCCGGCCATTTCGCAGGCCACCACGAAAAAGGTCAAAGACGCCGCGGAAAAGCTCGGCTACCGCCCAAATGCCCAGGCCCGCGCGCTGCGCGGCTCCCGCTCCGACGCCATCGGTGTGGTCATCCCCAACCTTGCCGACCCATACTTCGCGCTCATCGCCGCCGCCATCGAGGCCGAGGCCGAACGCGAGGGAATTGCCGCAATCATGACCACGTGTTCGGAATCCCCGGAGCGCCTGGCCAAGGCTCTCGATGCCCTGACCTGGCGCCAAGTCGACGGCATCATCACCGTCCCCGTCGAAGGTGCAGAGGCCGCTCTCAACGAGGCCGCGAAGTCCCGCCCGCTTCTGCTCATTGACCGCGAGCTAGCCCCCTTCCCTGCCGTGGCCTCCGATCCACGGCCCGGCATGTTCGCCGCGCTGACCCAGCTGCGCCAGAAGGGCCACGAGCGCATCGGCTACATCCCGGGGCCTCAACAAACATCCACGGGCCGGCAGCGACTCAAGGTTTTTCGCGGCGCGACCAGCGAGTTCAGTACCTTCTATGCGCAGGGTGGCTATCGCCGCAAGGACGGTTACGTCGGAGCGCTGGAGCTCTTTGAAAAGGACGTCACGGCTATCGTCGCGGGCGATTCCATGATGACCGCCGGTGCACTGGAGGCCTGCTACAACGCGGGCAAGCGTATTGGTACGGATATCGCATTGGTCGGATTCGACGACCTCAACTTCTTCCGCCTGCAGCCGGTCCCCATTTCTGTGGTGGACCAAGATATGGCGGCGCTTGGCCGCCTAGCGGTACAACAACTGACCGCGGCCATCGCGCACAACGCCACCCCCACGGGCGTCAAGGTCCCGACAACCTACATTCCCCGCGTCTCGACTGCCGCGCGTTTGACCAAGAGCTAGCCGACTGCCGCACGTTTGACCGAGAGCTGGCTCTACGATCAAACGTGCATTTACTGCAGGAGGCAATCGCGGCCCCTACTCGCCGAGAAGCTTCGCGCGCAGGTTCGCGTCCTTCTGTTCGACCTCGGCGGCCATGTTCTCTTGGTACTCTGCCATCTTCTGCATCAGGGCAGGATCGCCAGCACCGAGGATGCGCACGGCCAGCAGGCCGGCGTTCTTTGCGCCGCCGATGGACACGGTCGCAACCGGCACGCCGCCCGGCATCTGCACGATGGACAGCAGCGAGTCCATACCGTCGAGCTCCTTAAGCGCACGCGGGATGCCGATAACCGGCAGCGGAGTAGCCGCCGCAACCATGCCCGGCAGGTGCGCCGCGCCGCCCGCACAGGCGATGATGGCCTGCAGGCCACGCTCGTGCGCGGACTTGGCATAAGCCAGCATCTTCTCCGGGGTGCGGTGCGCGCTGACCACGCCCACCTCGAAAGGCACGCCGAACTCCGCGAGCACCTCGGCTGCGGGTTTGACGGTGGGCCAGTCGGAATCGGAGCCCATAATCAGACCAACCTGCGGTTCCATAAAATCTCCTTAAGCTTCGGCCCACTCAGCGTGGACGAGGAAGTGTGCGGCATCGGCAGCGATGCGGCGGGTTTTAGCCACATCCGTGCCCACGACGTTGACGTGGCCAATCTTACGGCCGGCGCGATAGTCCTTGCCGTACAGGTGAATCCTGGCCTGCGGGTAGCGCTCCATCACTTCGCGCACGCGCTGCCGCATCGGCATTTCTGGGTCGGCAGGGCCGCCCAGCACGTTGGCCATGACGGTGATAGGCGCCAGCGGATCGGTAGCGCCCAGCGGCAGGTCCAAGACCGCGCGCAGGTGCTGCTCAAACTGCGAGGTTACTGAGCCATCCTGGGTCCAGTGGCCGGTGTTGTGCGGGCGCATGGCCAGCTCGTTGACGGCGATGTCTTCACCGGCATCAGCATTAAACGCGAAGAGCTCAACCGCCAAGACGCCCGTGACGCCGAGCTGCGCGGCCACGAGTTCGCCGACCTTAGCAGCACGCTCTGCCAGCTCAGGGCTCAGCCCCGGCGCGGGGGCGAAAGCCTCGGCGCAGATACCGTCGCGCTGCACGGACTCGGTGATCGGCCAAGCCTTCACTTCGCCGGAAGGGCGGCGGGCAACGAGCACGGAAAGCTCGCGGGTCAGCGTGACCTTCTCCTCTGCCATGAGGGGTGTGCCCGCATCAAGCAGCTTGGCAACCAATGACTCCAGCTCATGCGCTTCAGGGAACCACACGCCGTGGCCGTCGTAGCCACCGCGGCGGGCCTTCAGGCACACACGGCCCTCAACGAGTCCGAAGAAGTCCAGCGCATCTGCCACGGTTTCAATCGCGGCAAAACGCGGGACTGGTGCACCCAGCTCCGCGAGCTTCTGGCGCATGAGCAGCTTGTCCTGCGCGTACAACAGTGCAGAAGGCTGGGGCTGGACATTGTATCCGGCGTCGATAAGCGCCTGCACATGCTCGGTAGGCACGTGCTCGTGCTCGAAAGTCAGGCCGTCCGCGTCCTGGGACGCGCCGACGAGAGTGTCGTAGTCGTGGTAATCCCCCAGGACAACGTCCGGGATGACCTGCGCTGCGGACTGCTCGCCGGAGGAGGCGAGGATGCGCAAATGGATGTCTAGCTCAGCGGCTGCCGGCTGCAACATGCGTGCGAGCTGGCCGTCGCCAAAAACGGTAACGATGGGCTTTGCTTGTTGACTCACCTGTCCAATACTAGCCTTAAGGCTATGATCGTCCGGCATACTATCTTCCAAAACTCCCTCATGACGGCCCTTCTCGACGGCATCTATGACGGTGAGATGACCATCGGCGAGCTACTCGGCAAGGGTAACTTCGGCATCGGCACGTTCGACGCCCTCGATGGCGAGATGATCATCCTCGACGGCGTGTGTTACCAGCTGCGCGGCGACGGAACTGCCACCATCGCGGACCTGGACCAAGGAACGCCCTTTGCGGTGGCTACGAACTTTGTGCCGCGCATCAAGGTCGAGGCGCCGCAGGGCATGCTGCGCTCCGAGCTTTCAGCTTTCGTGGATGAGATTCAGCCCTCCGCGAATTACATGTATGCCGTGCGAATCTCGGGCCGCTTCCGCTCGGTGACCACCCGCACCGTGGTCAAGCAGTCCAAGCCCTATCCCCCAATGGCCGAGGCCGTGGGCGGCGATAAGGAGCTGCACTTCACCGATGTCGAGGGCATCATCGGCGGCTTCCGCACTCCGGTCTTTGAAAAGGGAATCTCGGTGCCGGGCTGCCACGTGCACTTTATCGACGTCGATCGCACCTCCGGCGGACACGTCCTGGACTACGTTGTGGACCACGCCACCATCGAGCTATGCCCCGGCACCGACCTCGAAATGCGCCTGCCGCTGACCCAAGAGTTTGGCCAAGCCAACCTGGCTCCTGAGGATCTGGACCACCAGCTGCACGCCACAGAGGTTAAGAATTAGAAGAGCTCCTGCTCGTTGAGGATCTCCTCCACGCGCTTGGCCTTGGGGATGGAAGGGAAGTACATCGGGCGCTCGTAGCCGTGGATAGCGAGGGAGATGCCGCCGCGGCGGCGTCTAGCGCCGCGAATATCCCGCAGTGGGATCGAGTCCACGTGGCTGCCCTCGCGCGCGATGACGCGCAGGTTGGTCACGATGAAGCGCCGGCGCCGCGTGCGGTACAGCGGCAGGCCAAAGCGCCAGAGGGAAAGTACCGCCCACAGGCCCACGATGCCGTTGCGAAGATTGACGTCAAGGCCATAAGAATCCGCCCAGCCGATGGCCATCCAGGCCAGGCCGGTGATGAGGATGAGCTCGAGAAATGGGAAAAGGAGCGCACGGTACGGCGCGGTCATATCTACGCGGACGACTTCACCGCGGCCCATCTTCATCAATCCCATAGGGGTGCATGATACCCGCAGGAGGCGACGGCGTCGGCAAGCATGGCGTAGGTGGGGCCAAAGCATTCCGGAGCGGGAACTTGCAGGAGCCCGCCCCCCCACAGGAACCATTCAGCGAACTCTCGGGCTAACTGTGCGAAGACTTCACACCTAATCCCACATTTTCAAAAGCTTTCCCACAATTTGGTCTTCGATACTCGTCTCCGACAGCACACCACTGATTGAAGAGGAGATCCCCTTATGACCACCACCGCGCTCATGATGGCCGTCGACATTGCCGCCATCCTCACCCTTGTTTTCGCTGTATACTTCCCCCGCCACCACCGCGCTGACCTTGTCGTTGCCTTCATCGGCGTCAACATCGGTGTGCTCGGTGTCTCCACGATGCTCACCTCCGCGGAAGTCTCCATGGGCATCGGACTGGGCCTGTTTGGGGTGTTGTCCATCATCCGCCTGCGGTCCTCGGAAATCTCGCAGCGCGAAATCGCCTATTTCTTCGCCGCCCTCGCGCTCGGCCTCATCTGCGGCCTGTCCACTGCCCTCAACCCGGTGACCATCGCAGTGGTGGTCATGCTCGTCGCAGCGCTGGCGCTGGCCGACTCCACCCGCCTGTTCGGTGACTACATCAGCCAGGAGGTTGCTAAATAGACACAATTTGCCAAATAGGAATGCCTACCACGCTCTGGGGCGGGCCTTATTTGGCAAATTGTGCTTTAATACGCCCCGCCACTCCACGCGGCGCGGTAACGAGTCGCTACTGGACCGGGCGCAGGTGCGTGACGTCGCCGGCGGAGTAGTACTCGCCGCCGACGTTGATGCGTCCGTCGTCGGCGATGCTTTCGACGACACCGACGACGTCGCCAGTCGGCGCCTCAAGACGAACTTCCTGGCCGATGGAAGAACAGACCTTGCGGTAGTCAGCCATCAGCTGTGGATCCTGGTTCTCCCACTGGGTGATGCGGCGGCGCAAGTTCTTCAGTAAAGCAATTGCCAGCTCGGTGCGGTCGGTGTCGCGGCCTTCGAGGGCCAGGGACGTGGCCTTCTCGATGGGCAGCTGCTCGCGGGTCAAGGTGACGTTCAGACCCATGCCCACGACAACGCGTGCAGACAGCGTAGCTCCTGCTTCGGTCTTCGGGGCGACCTCAGCCTTGTTAACCTCCGCCTTATTAAACTCAGTCTTCGGCGCGGACTTGAAGGCAGCGCCCACTGGGCCAGCTTCGGCGAGAATGCCGCAAAGCTTGTTGCCGTCGATGTGGACGTCATTTGGCCACTTAAGCACGGAGCCCTCAACCGTATCGGTGACCGCCAAACCAGAAGCAAGCGGCAAAGTGCCGAGGTACTCAAGGGTCTCGGGAAGGATGAGCACCGAAAGAATCAGCTGTGAACCCGCCGGGCTAACCCAAGTACGGCCCAAGCGGCCTTTGCCGGAGACCTGCTCGTTGGCCAACAGCACGGTGCCATCAGCGACGTTTTCCGCCTGCATGAGGTCCGTGTTGGTTGAACCGGTCTGCTCTACGTAATCAATTACAGCGAAGTCATCAGCTAGCGCGGTACGAATGCGTTCAATATCAAGTGGAGCTGTCATGCCACCGAGATTACCCGCCACCTAAAAGCAGCCCCGGCTGACACTAGCTAATGCGCATAACCACCCCGCCCACACTAGAACCAGCCAGGCTTATCCAGGATTTCCTGCTTGCCCTTTTAATCAAGACAGGTGGTCAACACCGCCTGCGGCAGGGCTTTTTCTACCTGCTCAGGGGATATAGTTATGCCGCGCTGCCCCGGCAACCATTCGACGGTGTCCTTAATGAGGAGGTCATGCGTCCCACGCAGATCGCCCTGCAGTGAGTCGCCGTTTCCTTCCATAGCCACCGTGTAGCGAATTCTCGGGTCTACCCACTCGCATACCCATTGCCCGTACTCGGTAACCTCAGCATCGGAAAGCTGAAGGCCCGCAGTATTCAGACTGTCTTTCATTAATGCAGTGTCGAACTTGCCGTGGTTTTCTAAATAGTCGCGGACCCCGGCAGCTTCAGCTTGCTCACCGAAGATATTGCTGAAAGTGGTGTCGCGTGGTGCTGAATTTGATGTAGTTTCCGGTCTTTCCGAAACAGACGCGCGCCTGACGTTTCCGCGTTCGGAGCCTGTTCATCCGCAGCTCCAACGGCATTGTTAGTGGTAAACGAAGCCGCGTTATCTACGGTATCGGCACCAGAACAGCCGGCTACGAGCAGAGCTAGGAGTGGAGCAAGCTTTTTCATAGCGCCGACCAGCATAGGCTATTTAACGGGGGTGCTAGTGTAGGCGCATGGCAAAGGTCACTTTTGAGAAGGTCAACATCACCTACCCCAACGCCGCCCAGCCCACGGTCAAGGACCTTGACCTGGAAATCGCAGATGGTGAGTTTCTGGTGCTCGTCGGCCCATCCGGCTGCGGAAAGTCCACCACCCTGCGCTCCTTGGCAGGTCTTGAGCCGACCTCCAGCGGCCGCATTCTCATCGACGATAAAGACGTCACCGGCCTCGAACCAGGCGAGCGCGATATCGCCATGGTCTTTCAAAATTATGCCCTCTACCCGCACCTTTCCGTAGCTGAGAACATGGGCTTTGCCCTCAAGCTCGCCAAGCTGCCTAAGGATGAGATTAAGAAAAAAGTCGACGAGGCCGCAGCCACCCTCGGCCTGACCGAGTACCTCGACCGCAAGCCGAAGGACCTCTCCGGCGGTCAGCGTCAGCGCGTAGCCATGGGCCGCGCCATCGTGCGTAATCCCAAGGTCTTCCTCATGGATGAGCCGCTGTCCAACTTGGACGCGAAGCTACGCGTCCAGACCCGCTCGGAGCTCGCCAGCCTGCAGCAGCGCCTGGGCACCACCACCGTCTACGTCACGCACGACCAAGTCGAGGCCATGACCATGGGCGACCGAGTGGCTGTACTCAAGGACGGCGTCCTGCAGCAGGTCGCTCCCCCACGCGAGCTCTACGACGCCCCCGTCAACGAATTCGTCGCTGGCTTCATCGGCTCGCCTGCCATGAACATCTTCAACTACAACGAAGGCCGCATCGGCGTTCGCCCAGAGGACATGCTCATCACAGAAGCCCCGACTGATATCTCCGGCATCGTTGACATCGTCGAGGAACTCGGCGCTGAGTCTTATGTCTACGTCACCGTTGGCAACCAGCGTTTCGTCGCCCGCGCAGATAAAGCACACACTCCACAGCGCGGCGACAGCGTACATCTATCTTTCGACCCGAATAAAGCGCATCACTTCGACCCCGAAACGGGCGAACGCATTAACTCCTAATAAGACGTTGGGGGTGGATCTCACCCCCGACCGCGTCTTTCTACTGGGACTTTCGGAAAAAATAACGGTCTCAGACCGGGAAATAAGTCAAACCCCCGCGCGATGTGCTCGTTTTAACTTATTTTTAAGTCACCAGAAGTTTTCCGAAAGGTGAAATGCCCATGAAGAAGTCCGTACTTCGTTCCAGCCTCCACACCGCCCGCAAGGGCGCCGTTGTCACCACCGCTGCTCTCGCGCTGGTATTGGCAGGCTGCTCATCCTCCTCTGACGAGGGTTCCTCCGATTCCGCATCCAGCGGTTCCGCCGACGGCGCTGACGGCCGCGGCCCCATCACCTTCGCGATGGGTAAGAACGACACCGACAAGATCCAGCCGGTCATCGAGAAGTGGAACAAGGAGCACCCTGACGAGAAGGTCACCCTCAAGGAGCTCGCCGGTGAGGCAGACGCTCAGCGCGACACCCTCGTACAGTCCCTGCAGGCTGGCAACTCTGACTACGACGTCATGGCACTCGACGTCGTCTGGACCGCAGAGTTCGCCGCAAACCAGTGGCTCGCTCCGCTGACCGGCGATCTGGAGGTTGACACCTCCGATCTACTCGAGTCCACCGTTGAGTCCGCTACCTACAACGACACCCTCTACGCTCTGCCTCAGAACACCAACGGCCAGCTCCTCTTCCGCAACACCGACTTGGCTGACAAAGCACCAGAGAAGTTCGACGACATCAAGACTGCTTGCGAGGCGCTCAAGGAGGACACCTCCTGCCTGACCACACAGCTCAAGCAGTACGAAGGCCTGACTGTAAATACCGCAGGCTTCATGGAGGGCTGGGGCGGCTCCGTTCTGGCTGACGACGGCACTCCTTCCGTAGACTCGGCTGAGTCCAAGGCTGGTCTGCAGGCGCTTGTCGACGCTTACAAGGACGGCGTCATCTCCAAGGATTCCACCGCCGCTACCGAGGAGGAGACCAACCTGGCCTTCACCGAGGGCAAGACCGCTTTCGCCATCAACTGGCCGTACATGTACACCAACGCTGAGGATGAAGGTGTGAAGTTCGAGGTCCAGCCGCTGGTAGGCAAGGACGGCGTTGGCGTTTCCACCCTGGGTGGCTACAACAACGGCATCAACATCAACTCCGAGAAGAAGGCCACCGCGCTGGACTTCATGAAGTTCATCATCAACGAGGAGAACCAGAAGTCCTTCGCTGAGGCTTCCTTCCCGCCGGTTCTGGCTTCCGTCTACGACGATGCTGCCCTCATCGAGCAGTTCCCGTACCTGCCAGCTCTCAAGGAGTCCCTGGAAAACGCCGCACCGCGTCCGGTCTCCCCGTTCTACACCGCAATCTCCAAGGCTGTTCAGGACAACGCTTACGCAGCGCTGACCGCTGACAAGTCCGTGGATGACGCAACCAAGGACATGAAGGCTGCTATCGAGGCTGCTTCCCAGGGCTAAAAGACCAGTCCCTTTTAACTAGGTTCTCTTTTAGATAGAGAGCTGAGAATGCGGGGCGTGAGTGAGCTTGTGTGCTCACACACGCCCCGCATTGTCTTTGATGTCCGGCACACCCGTTAAACTCTTAGCCAACCTGATCACTTACTGCAGAAAGGCGTCCCAGCGTGGCAGTAACAACTCCCACAGCCATGAAGCGCAAGCAGAACCTCAATGCCGCGGGCCTTATCGCACCGGCACTGATTGTGCTAGCCGTTGTTATCGGCTACCCCATCCTGCGTGCTGTCTGGCTTTCTTTCCAGGGAAATCGCCACTTGAACCCCAAAACGGGCATTTTCGAGGAAGGCGGCTTCGCCGGCCTTGAGAACTACCTGTACTGGATCAATAACCGTTGTGTTTCTGGCACCGGGCAGATCTCGCAGTGCCCTCCTGGCGTTATCGCCACGGACTTCTGGCCGGCGCTAAAGATTACGCTGTTCTTCACCGTGGTCACCGTGTTGTTGGAGACCATCCTCGGTATGTTCATGGCCATCATCATGAATGGTGAGTACAAGGGCCGCGGCCTTGTCCGCGCGGCAGTGCTGGTGCCGTGGGCTATTCCTACGGCTGTGACGGCTAAGTTGTGGCAGTTCATGTTCGCCCCAGATGGCATCGTGAACTCCCTGCTGGGAACCCATATTTCTTGGACCACGGACCCGTTCTACGCCCGTCTTGCCGTCATCATCGCGGACGTGTGGAAGACCGCCCCATTCATGGCCCTGCTCATCTTGGCTGGCCTGCAAATGATTCCGCGGGACGTGTATGACGCCGCGCGTGTCGACGGCGCGAGCCGCATCCAGACCTTCTTCAAGATCACGTTGCCACTGGTGCGCCCCGCCCTCATGGTGGCTATCTTGTTCCGTACCCTCGACGCACTGCGCATGTACGACCTTCCGGTCATCATGATCTCGGCGTCGTCTAACGCGCCCACTGCCACCATCTCCCAGCTGGTGGTTGAGGATATGCGCCAAGGCAACTTCAATTCTGCCTCGGCACTATCGACTCTCATCTTCTTGCTCATCTTCCTCGTTGCCTTCATCCTGGTTCGCTTCCTGGGAGCTGATGTCTCCGGCAATGAGCGGCGCTCGAATAGGAAGGCGGCCCAGTAATGAAAAAGTTCGGACACTACGCCGGCATCATCTTCATCATGTTCTGGGGCTTGGCCCCCTTCTACTGGATGGTCGTAACGGCACTGCGGCACAAGGACCACACCTTCGACACCACCCCGTGGCCGACCCACGTCACCATGGAAAACTTCCAGGACGCACTGGCCACTGACAAGGGCAACAACTTCTTGGCGGCACTCGGCAACTCGCTGGCCATCTCGTTGGCCACCACCGCCATCGCCGTAGCAGTGGGTGTCTTCACCGCCTACGCGCTGGCCCGCTACAACTTCCCTGGCAAGGGAATCGTCACCGGCATCATCCTGGCGGCTTCGATGTTCCCTGCCATCGCATTGGTCACCCCGCTGTTCCAGATGTTCGGCAACCTGGACTGGATCGGCACCTACCGCGCCATGATCATCCCGAACATCTCCTTTGCACTGCCGTTGACGGTCTACACGCTACTGAGCTTCTTCCGTCAGCTTCCATGGGAACTGGAGGAAGCCGCTCGCGTCGACGGCGCCTCGCGCGGCCAGGCCTTCCGTCTCGTACTGTTGCCGCTCGCTGCCCCGGCGCTGTTTACCACCGCCATCATCGCATTCATCACTACGTGGAATGAGTTCATGTTGGCTCGTCAGCTCTCCAACGACTCCACTGAACCAGTAACCGTGGCCATCGCACGCTTCTCCGGCCCCTCGGCCTTCGAGTACCCGTACGCCGCCACCATGGCAGCAGGTGCACTCGTGACCATTCCGCTCATCATCATGGTTCTCATCTTCCAACACCGCATCGTGGCCGGCCTGACCGCCGGAGGTGTCAAGGCCTAATGCTGAAGCACCTGGGAGTTATCGCAGCGGCTGCAAGCATGGCATTGGCCGGCACTGCGTGCACACCATCTCAAGAGGAGGAAAGCACCGCAGTGGAACGAAGCGAAGCCGTCGGCGCACCCGCCCCCGTCATCTTGAGACCCGCGGAGCTTTCGGGGCAGACCATCGATCTAAAGCTCGGCGAAAACCTCGTCATCACCGAATCCAACGGGCTCACCGCAGAAGTCAGCAATCCTGAGGTCGCCGAATTTACCCCAGCACGTACCGACGGTACCACGGAGTTCAACGCCGGGTTTGCCGCTCTCAAGAAGGGCGTGACCAGCGTGAAGCTCTCGGACGGAACCGCTTTTAACCTCAAAATCAGCTAATGCGCCACGCACTTTTGTGGGACACTGCCCTAGGATTCGTCGGCTTTTTCGCCTTTCTCGCCATCGCACAAGCAATTCTCAATCTCTTCCAACCCGAGCCCGCCATCTGGCCGGGGATTCTCGCCGCTGTGCTCTGCGGTATTGAATACCTCCTGTGGCGCGCCAAAAGAAAGGACCTCAGATGAGTTGGTACCAGAACGCCATCTTCTACCAAGCCCTCGTTGGCTCTTTCAAAGACTCCGGCGCCACCGGGAATCCCGAGGCAGCCGGTGGCAAGGGCGTGGGCACGCTCCAAGGCATCATTGAAAAGCTTGACTATCTAAAGTGGCTCGGCGTCGATTGTCTCTGGCTTTCGCCTTTCTATGCCTCCCCGCTCAAAGATGACGGCTACGACATCGCGGACTACTACTCCATCCATCCCGATTACGGCACCATGGAGGACTTCGAGCAGCTCATCTCTGAGGTTCACAGCCGCGGCATGCGGCTCATGACTGACCTCGCGCTCAACCACACTTCCTCCGAGCACGAGTGGTTCCAGGCCTCCCGCCGCGATCCCGAAGGCCCATACGGTGACTACTACGTGTGGGGCGACGATCCAGACCGCTATCCCGAAATCCGCATCATCTTCACCGACGTGGAAGATTCTACGTGGGCCTGGGATGAGGTGCGCCAGCAGTACTACTTCCACCGCTTCTACTCGCACCAGCCGGATCTCAACTACGACAACCCCGCGGTGCACGAGGAAGTCTTCAACATCGTGCGCTTCTGGATGGACAAGGGCCTGGACGGCTTCCGCTTGGACGCAATCCCATACCTCTACGAGCGCGACGGAGCGGGCGGCGAATCGCTGCCCGAAACCCTCGAGTTCATTGAGAAGCTGCGCACTTTCGTTGACGAGAACTATCCCGAGGCTGTCATGATCGCCGAGGCCAACCAGCCTCCGGCGGAGACCATGGAGTTCTTCGGCAAGGGCAACCGCGTGCACATGGTGTTCAACTTCCCGCTGATGCCGCGTTTGTACGAGGCGCTTGCGCTTGGCGACGCCACCCCCATTTACAACATCATGGAGGAGACACCGGAGCTGCCCGAGGGCTGCCAGTGGGGCACCTTCCTGCGCAACCATGACGAGCTCACGCTGGAAATGGTGAACGAGTCGCGTCGCGAGTTGATGTACCACCATTACCTGCCGGATGACGAGATGCGCGCGCACGTGGGCATCGCTAGGCGCTTGGCTCCGTTGCTGGGAAATGACCGCCGCAAGATTGAGCTGTTTTACTCCCTGTTGCTGACCATGCCGGGCTCGCCTTTCCTCTACTACGGGGATGAGATTGGCATGGGCGATTCGCCTGCCCTGCCAGACCGCGACGCAGTGCGCACCCCTATGCAATGGGAACCTGGCGACGGCGCCGGGTTCACCACTGCCCCGCACCCGCGGCGCCCCATCGTGGGCGGCACGAAGGTTAACGTGGCGGAGCAAAAGGATGACCCAACCTCCTTGCTCAACACCGTTCGCGAACTCATTGCACAGCGCAAGGCTTTCCCGGAGTTGGCCACTGCCCCCTTCGAGGCTGTCGAGACCGGCGAGGCCGGCATTCTTGCGTTCCAGCGTGGCAGCTTGTTGTGCCTGCACAACTTCACTGAGGAATCCGTGGATCTGGGTCCGGTCGAGTTAGGCCCATACGGCTACGCGTGGTTGCCTATTGAGGCTTAACCAGAGTCCTAATTAGGAAAGGTCAGTTGGGGTGGAGTCCTCACTCCACCCCTTTGGTTAACGGCAGGTTAACGCGAGGCGTATACCGCGGAAATCTTCACTAAAGGTAATTGGGTTAATGAATTAGTTAGCGCACATAAACCACAAAACCCCAGTTCACGACTAAACCCCAAGATTAGGAAGAGAATTGCAAGGGGTCTACGCTAGACCCTTGGTAGCTCGATTTGTGGTTGCGACACTGCTTAATTTTCAAAGCAAAGTCTTAACCCGTCTCAAATCCCTCAACAGAATCTTGAAAGGGGTCGCGATTGTGACAGCGACACTGATCATCTTGGCAATTGTGGTCGTCACTGCCCTCGCCTTTGACTTCACCAACGGTTTCCACGACACCGCCAACGCAATGGCAACCTCCATCGCCACCGGTGCGCTGAAGCCCTTCACCGCAGTTGCAATCTCCGCAGCTCTCAACCTCATCGGTGCATTCCTGTCGGTCCACGTGGCCGCAACCGTGGCCAAGGGTATCGTGAACCTCGACTCCTACGACCTCTCCGTAGGCGCCGACGGCGAAGCCCTCCTCATGGTCGTTTTCACCGGCCTCATCGGCGGCATCTTCTGGAACCTGTTCACCTGGCTCCTGGGCATGCCGTCCTCTTCCTCCCACGCACTGTTCGGCGGCCTCATCGGAGCCGCTTTCGCAGCGCTGGGAACCGGCGGCGTCGCTTGGGCCTCCATCGCCGGCAAGATCATCATCCCGGCTATCGCCTCCCCTTTCATCGCAGCGATGGTTTCCGCCTGCGGTACCGCGTTGGTCTACTGGGTCACCAACACCATTCCGGAGCGCGTAAAGAACGGACACTTCCGCCACGGCCAGATTGTCACCGCCTGCCTGGTTTCCCTGGCACACGGCGCTGGCGACGCCCAGAAGACCATGGGTGTCATCTTCCTCGCCCTCGTTGCAGCCGGTGAGGCAAACTCCGACCAGCGCATCCCGACCTGGGTCATCGTTGCTTGTGCTGTGGCCATCGCAGCCGGCACCTTGTCCGGCGGCTGGCGCGTCATCCGTACCCTGGGCAAGGGCCTCGTTGAGATTGAGTCCCCACAGGGCATGGCAGCTGAGGCTTCCTCCGCAGCCATCATCCTCACCTCCGCCGCTGGCGGTATGGCACTGTCCACCACCCACGTTTCCACCGGTTCCATCCTCGGTACCGGCCTGGGCAAGAAAGGCGCCCAGGTTCGCTGGGGCGTCGCAATGCGTATGGTTGCCGCATGGCTCATCACCCTTCCTTGCGCCGCGGCGGTTGGCTTCGTCACCTGGTGGATTGCTCACCTCGTTAGTGGTGCTACCAACACTCTCACCGGCGCTATCGTCGACGCCATCATCCTGCTGGCCATGGTCGCCGTCATCCTGATGCGTGCTCGCCGCAACCCGGTTGATGCTTCCAATGTCAACGACGATTGGGACGCTGACGCAGAGACCGTCGACTCCTCCTTGCAGGCACACGAGAAGGTCGCCGCAGGTGTCACCACTGGCAACGCACCAGGTGCTGCCAATGCCGCACACGGCGTGATCAACGATGCCTACAGCGCCGCTCACACCACCACCATTAAAGGAAAGTAGGACAACGCCATGACCGCAATGGAAATTCTCGTCGCTATTTCTCGCGTCGCTGGTTTGGCGCTCGCCTTCGGCGCTGGTATCCCGCTCCTTTTCGCTCTGGGCATGCGTTGCATGACCGGTGACCCGATTCGCAACAACGAGGGCGTTATCGTGGGCGATACCGAAGCTTCCACTCAGATGAAGATCTTGGGATGGACCGTGTACGCCGTACTGGGCGTCATCATCCTGGTTGCCATCTCCTGGATTGCCAAGGATTCCATCAACCACTACTTCGGATTGGAGCTGTTCCCCGGCTTGTCCAGCAAGCACTAGGGCCTGCTTCACTCCACGCCTTAAGTTAACAAAAAGTTAACAAACGCGTAACTCCAGGTTGATTACTTAGCGGACCGAGCGTACCATGTTAGAAACATCAGCTCGGCCACCATTTTCTATACCCACCTTAAGCGGCCGTTGATTCATTGCACGGACTGAAAGAAGGTGAGCATCAATGAATACCATTAACGGACTGATTTCCTCGTTTACTACGACATTCAAGAGTGCCACCGGCACAGGCCTTGACGCATTGGATGCAACCCCAATGGAAGCGCTCGTCACTGAGGAGCTCGTTGACCGCGGAACCACCCCGGCAACAACCGACAATATCGTTGCCGCATTCAATGCGGTAAATAACCGCTCCCCTCGCGAGGAGGAGCTGTACGAAGTTGAGCTATTCCTGATGGATTTCGGCCTCGCAGCCTAAGACAGCACCCCCCTTTCCATTGAGCGTTAACGTGCCCTACTCCCCACGGGAGAAAGGGCACGTTTCTTTTTGTAGTGTCCTAAAGAATTTGAGACCCCCAGGCAAATACCCCGCCCAGCAAAGGGTTAAAATTCTAAATGCGAGAGTTTCCTCATATTCTGCAAGCCGCCTAACTGCACAAACTAGTTTTGTGAGGGAAATCACCGGCCCGTCAGGGTGTAAAACTCAAGCAAAATTGCCTAAACTCCCCAAACATGACCATTTCCTCACATTTGTCGGATCTTGATTCTATGAACGCGACCACCACGGCCGGCAAGATTGCTGAGCTAAAGCGCCGGCGCGAGCAAGCTGCTGCGCCCATGGGCGAAAAAGCCCACCAGAAAGTCCGCGATCAAGGCCGCCTCACCGCACGCGACCGCCTGGACTACCTCCTCGACGAAGGCTCCTTCGTCGAAACTGACATGCTCGCAGTACACCGCACCACCGACTTCGGTATGGCCGCCAAGAAGCCCGTGACCGACGGAATCGTCACCGGCTGGGGAACCATCGACGGCCGCGAGGTTTGCATCTTCTCCCAAGACGGCACTGTCTTCGGTGGTGCCCTCGGTGAGGTCTACGGCGAGAAGATGATCAAGATCATGGAGCTGGCCATCACCACCGGGCGCCCGCTCATCGGCCTCTACGAGGGCGCAGGCGCCCGCATCCAAGACGGTGCCGTGTCCCTGGACTGGATCGCCAAGACCTTCTACCAAAACATCAAGGCCTCCGGCGTGGTCCCACAGATCTCCGTCATCATGGGCGCCTGCGCAGGCGGCAACGCCTATTCTCCGGCGCTCACCGACTTCGTGGTCATGGTGGACAAGAAGTCCAAGATGTTCGTTACCGGACCCGACGTCATCAAGACCGTCACCGGCGAGGAAATCACCCAAGAAGAGCTCGGTGGCGCGTCCGTCCACATGCTCGCGGCCGGCAACTCGCACTACACCGCATCCTCCGACGAAGAGGCCCTCGACTGGGTCCACGACCTCGTGGGATACCTCCCGTCAAACAACCGTCAGCGCGCTCCTTTTGAGCCTTTCGAAGAGCTCGGCGAGGAAACCGCTGACGACCTCATGCTCGACGAGATCATCCCTGACTCCCCTACCCAGCCTTATGATGTAAAGGATGTCATCGCAGCGCTCACCGATGACAGCGAGTACCTCGAGATCCAGGCTGAGCGCGCCGAGAACGTGGTCATCGCATTCGGACGCATCGAAGGCCAAACGGTTGGCTTCGTGGCTAACCAGCCACAGGTCTACGCAGGCTGCCTCGACATCGACTCTTCTGAGAAGGCCGCACGCTTCGTGCGCACTTGCGACGCGTTCAACATTCCGATCGTCATGCTTGTCGACGTCCCAGGCTTCCTGCCGGGCGCTTCCCAGGAGCACAACGGCATTCTGCGTCGCGGCGCCAAGCTGCTCTACGCCTACGGTGAGGCCACTGTCCCGAAGATTACGGTGACCATGCGCAAGGCCTACGGCGGCGCCTACTGCGTCATGGGCTCCAAGGGCTTGGGTGCAGACGTCAACCTCGCGTGGCCAACCGCCCAGATTGCCGTCATGGGCGCAGCCGGCGCCGTGGGCTTTATCTACCGCAAGGAGCTCAAGCAGGCCCACGAGAAGGGCCTGGACGTGCAGGAATTGGCAAAGTCCTTCGAGCGCGAGTACGAGGACCACATGCTCAACCCATATAAGGCTGCTGAGCGCGGGCTTATCGACGCCGTGATTCTCCCCTCCGAGACCCGCAGCGCCATCACCAAGAACTTGCGCCTCTACGCCGACAAGAATGTGGCACGCCCTGCACGCAAGCACGGCAACATCCCGCTCTAAGAAGACGGGTTGTAGAATTAGTCCCTATGACTGATCTGAAAACCACGGCTGGCAAGATCGAGGATCTCAACAACCGCCTCAGCGAGTCGCGCACCCCCATGGGCGCCGAGACCCTCGAGGCAATCCATGCCGCAGGAAACTTGAGCGCTCGCGAGCGCATCGAGAAGCTGCTCGACGAGGGTTCTTTCGTCGAGACCGATGCCCTCGCCCGCCACCGCTCGACCGACTTCGGCCGTGAGCACGATCGTCCGTACACCGACGGCGTCGTCACCGGCTATGGCACCGTCGACGGCCGCAAAGTTTGCATCTTCAGCCAGGACCCCACTGTATTCGACGGCACCCTCGGCGAAGCGTACGCAGAAAAGCTCACCAAGGTCTACGACCTCGCACTCAAGACCGGTGTCCCAATCATCGGCCTGTATGACTCCACCGGTCCGCGCGTCCAGGAAGGCATCGTCACTCTGGCTGGCTACGCCCGCATCATGGCACGCGTAACCCAGGCCTCCGGTCTCATTCCGCAGATCGGTGTCGTTGTAGGTAACACCGAGGGCATCGCTGCTTTTGCACCGACGCTTTCCGACGTCCTCATCATTACCCAGGGCGTTACCCTCCACCAGGCAGCGCCGCACATCGCTGGCGCGGGAGCAGAGACCTTCGGCGGCGCCGCCGTGCACGCTGCAGCTGGCACCGCTCACCTCGTCGCGCAGTCCGACGCCGAGGCCGTCGCCCTTGCCCGCGACGTGCTCGCATTCCTGCCGGCCAACAACCGTGCCGAAGCCCCACGCGTTGCCGCTGAGATTAGCTCTGGCTCCATTGCGGACAACGTCAGCGACCGCGACCGCAAGCTCGACACCATCATCCCGGATACCGCTGCCGAGGCCTACGACATGCACGACGTCATTAACACCGTCGTCGACGAATACACCTTCTTCGAGCTCGCGGCCGACGCCGCCGAAAACATCATCACCGGCTTTGCATACATCGAAGGTCGCCCAGTCGGCATCGTGGCTAACCAGCCGCTGGCCCTAGCAGGTGCACTGGATTCAGCAGGTTCCGAAAAGGCTGCCCGCTTCATCCGCGCCTGCGATGCCTTCAATACCCCGGTCATCGAGTTCGTCGACTCCCCTGGCTTCGTCCCTACTCCGGAAGAAGAGAAGTCCGGCCTGCTACGCCGCGCTTCGAAGCTTTCCTTCGCTTACGCAGAGGCAACCGTGGGCAAGCTGACCGTTATCACCCGCAAGGCAATCGGCCCGGCTTATGTCTTCATGGGTTCCAAGGACTTAGGCGCAGACTTGGCCTACGCATGGCCTACCGCTGAAATCGCCGTCACCCAGGCCTCCCAGGCTGCGCTGGCCATCTATGGCGAGGAAGCTACCCCGGAGCAGGAAACAGAGCTCGCCGAGCAGTTCCTGCACCCCTATGCCGCTGCCGAGCGCGGTTTGGTTGATAATGTCATCGAACCCTCCGCAACCCGCGGCTACCTCGTCGAAGGCCTGCGACTTCTGGAACGCAAGATCGTCGCCCAGGCCCCGAAGAAGCACGGTAACATCACCCTCTAAAAGGAGAATCCATGACCGCACCAACATTTCGTGTACTCAAGGGCAACCCCTCCGACGATGAGGTTGCCGCACTTACCGCAGTCCTAGCGCAGCTCAGTGCTGATGCCCGCGCAAAGCAGGCCGGTTCTGACGCCGGCGAGCGCAACCTGTGGGGCCGCCTCGACGAGCGTTTCGACGCATACGGCGCACAGGACGTCTTCAACCCGTCCGCCTTCCGCAACGTGCGTTACTACTAAAGGCTGCTTGAAGGATGCGAATCGTCCTCGCTTCTCAATCCCCGTCCCGCGCTTCCATTCTGCGTGGGGCCGGGGTTGAGCCCGTTTTGGCGCCCGCGCACGTGGATGAGGAGGCTATCGAGACGTCGCTAAGCGGCGCAGCTCCTGCCGATATCGTCGCAGCATTGGCCACCGCAAAAGCGGAAAAGATCGCGCCCGAGTACCCGCAGGACGTCGTCATCGGGGGCGATTCCATGCTGCTTCTCGACGGCGTACTCCAAGGCAAGCCACACACTGTCGACGCCACGATTGAACGCTGGCGCGCCCAGGCTGGCCGCCGTGCAGAGCTGCTCACCGGACACTGCATCATCCAGGGCGACAAGCGCCACGTTGAAACCTCGCGCACCAGCGTCTTTTTCGCCGCGGCAAACGAGCGCGACATCGCCGCCTATGCCGCGACTGGTGAACCTTTGGAATGCGCCGGTGCCTTCACCTTGGAGGCAATCGGCGGTTGGTTCATTGACCGCATCGAGGGCGATCCTTCCTCGGTCATAGGGCTATCGCTGCCGGTGGTCCGCCGTGCCTTGTACTCCTTTGACCTCTGCGTCTCAGACTTCTGGGCCAAGCCTTAAAGACGTGGCCGCTGCCAATGTCCGGCGGGCGCGGTAGTCTAGCGGGCATGGAAATGAAAGACATGCTCGCCCCCGCCCCCATCAAGCTGCCTGCTGATCCCGGCGCTGATTCCACCGCTGACCTGCAGGCTGGCATTGTAGAATACCCCAACTCCCCGCTGCTGTGGGCTTTGCTCGCCGAGCAGGAGCTCACGCGCTTGCGCGAGGATGAGGCCATGCCTACCGCCTACATCACCGCTTATGCTTATGCCCGCACGGGCTACCACCGCAGCCTTGACCGCCTGCGCGGCAACGGCTGGAAGGGCTGGGGTCCGGTTCCTTTCGAGCACGAGCCGAACCAGGGCGTCCTGCGCGCCATTGCTGCCCTCGCGCACGCGGCGCAGGCCATTGGTGAGGAGGACGAGTACGACCGTCTCCGCCAGATGCTTTCCGACGCCGACCCAGACTCCGTCGCCCGTCTCCTCGACTAAAGTAACTTTCTAGCAGCCGGCGGGCGCGGATTCCCAGCCGCGCCAAATGAGCTCCTCGAGCACCTTAAGGTCTACGTCTTCTGGCTTGTTAATGTACAGACAGGACTTGCTCACGGTGTGCTTAACGAGTCGTTCCAGCAGATCCTCATCGTGCGGTAGCCCATAAAGAGAAATCTTGGCCCCTGCCATATCCTCGGAGTTTTTGCCTGTGTGTCCGCGAGTGAAGGTCGCGCTGCGGTTCTCCGGGGCTGGTGCTCCGTGAAGGTCCATCCCCTGCTCCTGCAACGCCGCATTCAGGCGCTCGAGCCCGCGCTTGCCGACGCCGGCTATCGATTCAAAGTCAGTCAATGGAGCCTCGTTTTCCAATTCGGTAACCACCGTTATCCCAAGCAGGATATACAAACTTGGCTGCCAAGCACGCCCAAACAGCAAACCCCGGTTCGTTCCTATTCAGGAAGAACCGGGGAAGGTGGAAACCAACGAACTCTGGTGTTCGTTACTCAAAAGAGCCTTACTTGTCCGCCTCAGCGTTTTCAACGAGCTTCTTGGTGTTCTCAGTGGTCTGGATGTTTGCCACGAAGAACTCCAGAACGAGGCGAACCTGGATAAGGTAAAGGACCAAGCCCAGGGTGCCGAAAATGAGGTGTCCGAAGATCATCATCACTGCCATGCCGCCACCGAAGGAGCTGCCGGACAACGAGCCAGCGAGGCCGCCGATGGAGCCGCCCATGACTGCGAAGAGCAAGCCACCGAGCCACCACAGGACACCGACTATCATCGCGATGATGTAGATGACGGAAGCGAACTTCACGGTGATGAAGCTGGAGAACTTGAAGTCGAATAGGGACTTGAAGAAGCTATCCTTCTGCGGCTGTGCCTGCTGCAGGCCCTGAGGGTACGGGCCAAAGCCCTGCTGTGCTGGCTGGTTGAAGCCGCCGTGGTTCTGCTGTGGATAGCCGCCAAAAGCCTGCTGGCCTGGCTGACCTGGCTGCGGCTGCCCCTGCTGCGGGAATCCGCCAAAGCCCTGCTGTGGCTGGCCCGGCTGGTTCTGCTGGCTCTGGAACTGCTGGTTGAAGCCGCCCTGTTTGAAGTTGCCTACAGGCGGGACCGACTGGCCGAAGTCATTGTTACCGAAGTCGTTGCTGCCAAAGTCCGAACCGCGGAAGTCCGAAGCACCAAAGTCCGAATCAGAAGCATGGTTAGCCACGGAATTTTCTCCAAAGTTTACGGTCTCTTCGCCTTCTGCGTGGTGCACGCCGGAAGCTTCGGAAGAATCGAAAGAGCTAGCTGCTCCGAAGGAAGAACCACCAAAATCAGACTGCCCTAAGTCGGAGCTACCAAAGTCAGAATTGCCGAAGGAGGAGGAACCAAATGAGTCCTCGGCGGCATGCTGCGGGTTCTGCTCGGAGTTCTTTTCTCCGTACTGGTCTGGATTGGCCATAAGCGAGATTTTCCTTTCGATTACTTAACTGCGTCTTAAATCACGCACACTTGAAAATACAACAGATAAAACCAATCGGCAGCCCAATGGGGACCACTCCCCTTGTTATGAGTACAAAAATAACCCCGTACCCTCCCTGTTGGAGACTACGGAGTTATTGGAGATAAAGCTGATTTATGGCTATACCTTAAGCGTGCTTTGCTTCGACGCGCTTGATTGCCTCAGCTGCAACCTTCTCCTGGATGCCCATGTCGAGCTCAGAGGTGAAGCCAACGCAGGAGCAGTTAATCTCGCCGAGAACATAGGTGTCCTCGCCATTCTCGCCGTCGGCAAGCATGAAGTCAGCAGTCCAGATAAGCGGAATGTTGTCGCCGCCGAGCTTCTCAGCGATGACAGGGCGAACCTCTGCGAACATGTCAACCAAGCTCTGCCAAGCCTCTGGCTTGTCGTAGGTGTACTTCGCACCGGAGAACAAGGTAGCGGAGAAGTTATCGCCGCCTTCAGCTGGCTTCTTGTGGACCACGAATACTGGATCCGGACCAACGAGAAGAATGCGGATCTCGCCCTCAACGATGCGCGGCATGAAGCGCATATCGACGAGCATGCCGTTGTCACCGATAATGTACTGGTCGCAGAAGTCCATGAACTCGCCGAGCTCGCGAACCTCGGTGTGGTTGTCCACAGCCTCGGTGCACTTGAGCTTGGTGTCCAGCGGAAGCACGGTGCCCGGAGTTACTTCAAGGGACTTGTCCTCAATCTGGACGCGCCAGATGCCCTCACCGGTCGAGCCGCGGTTCTGCTTAAGAACGCGCTCACCGTAGGAGATGGAGGTCGGGAAGGTGTTGTGGAAAGACTCAACGTCGTAATAAGCCGCGGTGTCAGCCGGGACTAGTTCAGTGTCGTTGAGCTTGACCAGCGCATCCTTTGCGCCATATGCCATCATCTCGTAAGGAGTGGACATGCCTACCAGGCCAGCCTCAGAAAGCTTGGTCAACAGGTCGAAATAGCCCTTCTCGCCACCCGGGATGTTGCCTGGGTTCACGCGGGAGATGTAAGCGTCAAAGTTCTCAGAGACGTACTCGAAGATGCGCTCGGACCACTCTGGGCGGAAGAACACGACCTCGGAGTGCCAGCCGGCTTCCTTGATGGAGTCGACGATAGGCATGGTGTCCTTGCGGTGACCGTTGAGCTGCTTGTCAGATCCGCCCTCGACCTCGAAGACGACGATTGCCTTATGCACAGCAATTCCCTTTCGTTTGGGGTTTGTGGGTATTGGTCCGGCACACAGGGCCACTACTGCTCTGGCCCGCCATATTTAACGAGAATTAGAGAGTGAATATGCAGCGTTCTGCACCGCACCACGTTTTAAAAATATCGCAGTCTTTGCCCCTGCGCTCGCTTGCTAACCCCGCCTTAACCCCGGTCATTTTCGCCGCTCAGAAATCGTTTTAGGGCTTGACCTGCACACTTGTTATAACCAGCAGTTTCAACTTATGCACAGTAGACCAAAAATGTATCCAACAACACAGTAGGGACGCTGGGTGACCAATCTAGAGGTTTTCGCGTTAAAGTTGATTTGACTAAACATGCCTAACCAAAATCCCCTTCATAGAAAGGTAGGCGAACCATGGCCGAGTTCGATCCCAATCCTCCGTTCCAAGAGTATGCACACCCAGAGCGTCTCGTATCTGCACCCTGGCTATCGGCCCGCCTAGGCATTAAAGGCCTACGCGTAATCGAGGTTGACGAGGACTCCCTCCTCTACGACATCGGCCACGTACCCACCGCCTCCCGCATCAACTTCCAGACGGAGCTACTGGACCCCGTTACCCGCGACATCGTCAGCGCAGAAGGCTTCGCACAGCTCATGCGCGACAAAGGGATCAAGCGCGATGACACTGTGGTTATCTACGGCGACAAAGCCAACTGGTGGGCCGCCTATGCCCTGTGGGTATTTGAGCTTTACGGCCACCCGGACGTCCGTCTCCTCGACGGTGGCCGCGATGCTTGGGTTACCGAAGAGCGCGACACCTCTTTTATGGTTCCCGACTTCCCAGAGTCTGATTACCCAGAGGTAGAGCGCAACGACGAGACTTACCGCATCTTTGTGGACCAAGTTCGCGGCACGCCCGCAAAACTCGTAGACACCCGCACGCCGGAGGAGTTCTTTGGCGAGGCCACCCACGAGTCCCCCAACGGCGACTCCGCATACGGCACCACCATGCGCCACGGCCACATCCCAGGCGCCGTGAACCTAGAGTGGGACCGCGCGGTCTACCCCAACGGCTGCTTCCGCGCGCTTTCCGAGCTCAACGTAAACTACGGCGAGCTGGAACCCGCTTCCGAGACCGTCCTCTACTCCCACGTCGGCGCACAGGCTGCGCACACCTGGTTTGTCTTGACCTTCCTCCTTGGGTTCAAGGACGCCAAGGTCTACGACGGCTCCTGGGCCGAATGGGGCAACATGATCCGCATGCCTATCGAAGGTTAATCAATAGCGAGAAGCATCATACTTAAGCACTCAACACGCCGCATTTTCCCGCATCGACGCTGGTGCGGGAATATTTTTGGAAACAAAACCGGAACCTGACGGTTTTCTCATGTTTTTGTGTGCAAGAATAGTGGACAGTCCAATTCGAGTTTTATCAGGAGGGTTCCTGCCGTGGCAGTTGAAACCAAGAAGATCACCAAGCTGCTAGTTGCTAACCGCGGTGAGATTGCAGTCCGCGTGATCCGCGCCGCGCGCGACGCTGGCATCGCCTCCGTCGCTGTGTATGCAGAGCCAGACGCCGACGCGCCTTTCGTAGCTTTGGCAGACGAGGCTTTCGCCCTCGGCGGCCAAAATTCCGCCGAGTCCTACCTTGTCTTTGACAAGATTCTCGACGCCGCAGCAAAATCCGGCGCCAACGCCATTCACCCGGGCTACGGCTTCTTGTCTGAGAACGCCGACTTCGCCCAGGCTGTCATCGACGCAGGCCTCATCTGGATCGGCCCTTCCCCACAGTCCATCCGCGACTTGGGCGACAAGGTCACTGCCCGCCACATCGCCGAGCGCGCCGACGCCCCAATGGCGCCAGGCACCCCAGACCCGGTCAAGGATGCCGCCGAGGTTGAGGCCTTCGCCGACGAGCATGGCCTGCCCATCGCTATCAAGGCTGCCTTCGGCGGCGGCGGACGCGGTATGAAGGTTGCCTACAACCGCGACGAGATCGCAGAGCTCTTCGACTCCGCTACCCGTGAGGCCACCGCAGCATTCGGCCGCGGCGAATGCTTCGTCGAGCGCTACCTCGACAAGGCTCGACACGTTGAGGCCCAGGTCCTAGCTGACCAGCACGGCAACGTCGTCGTCGTGGGCACCCGCGATTGCTCCCTGCAGCGCCGCTTCCAGAAGTTAGTGGAGGAAGCACCAGCGCCGTTCCTCACCGACGAGCAGCGCGCTTCCATCCACGAGTCCGCTAAGCGCATTTGCCGCGAGGCAGGCTACTACGGCGCAGGTACCGTCGAGTACCTCGTTGGCTCCGACGGTCTCATCTCCTTCCTTGAGGTCAATACCCGTCTGCAGGTCGAGCACCCGGTTTCCGAGGAGACCACCGGCCTCGACCTCGTGCGCGAGCAGTTCAACATCGCAGAGGGTGGCAAGCTTTCCTTCACCGAGGACCCAACCCCGCGCGGCCACGCATTCGAGTTCCGCATCAACGGCGAGGACGCTGCGGCTGGCTTCATGCCGGCACCGGGCAACGTCGTCAAGTATGCAGAGCCAGCAGGCCCAGGCGTGCGTGTGGATTCCGGCGTGCGTGAAGGCTCCGTCATCGGTGGCCAGTTCGACTCCATGCTGGCCAAGCTCATCGTCTGGGGTCAAGACCGCGAGACCGCGCTGCAGCGCGCACGCCGCGCCCTGTCGGAGTACACCGTCGAGGGCCTTCCGACCGTCATTCCTTTCCACCAGGCCATCGTGAGCGACCCTGCGTTTACCGCTGAGAACGGGTCCTTCGATGTCTACACCAAGTGGATTGAAGAAGAGTGGGTGGGCGAGCTGCCTGCGTACGTCGACCCAGATGCTCCGGCTGAGGACGATGCAGACCCAGCCCAGAAGTTCGTGGTTGAGGTCGCTGGCCGCCGCATTGAGGTTGCGCTGCCGTCCAACCTCATCTTCGGTGGCGGTTCTCCGCGCAAGAAGTCCAAGAAGCGTCGCGGTGGCGGCGCCAAGGCCGCTGCGTCTGGCGACGCCGTCGTGGCACCAATGCAGGGCACCGTCATCAAGGTCAACGTCGAGGAGGGCCAGGAGGTCGCAGAAGGCGACGTCGTGCTCATCCTCGAGGCCATGAAGATGGAAAACCCAGTCAAGGCCCACAAGTCCGGCACCGTGACCGGCCTCGCTGTGGAGCAGGGCGCCCAGATCAACAAGGGCACCCCATTGCTGGAGATCAAATAGGTCACTAGAGTCGGTGGAATGACTGCCAACGACTCTGCTTATGGGGTCCGGCTGGCCAAGGAGCCAGACCGGACCTACCTGTCCCGTCTGCTCTTCCTCGCTGATGTTTTGGGCGACGAAGAGGCTGCCGTCCCTGACTTCCACACGGCAGACGTGGGCCTGTACATCGACGAATGGTCGCCGCTTGTCGACGGCGGCTGCATCGCCGTTTCCAGTCACAAAGTACCGATGGGCGGTGCGTGGCTGCGCTACTACACCGGTGCGCGCAAAGGTGCGGCGTACCTGGGTAACCCGGAAGCAGAGCCTTTCGACGAATCCCAGTGGGCAACCCGTTTTGACCCGGAGGAAATCCCCGAGCTATTCATCGCGGTGGAATACCGCTACCGTGGCTTAGGCGTGGGCCGCCGCCTGCTGCGCAACATTTGCGACCTCGCTGAGGCCCAAGAGGCCCCCGCGATTGCACTGTGGGTCGACCCCAAGAACCCTGGCGCCCGCAAGCTCTACGAATCCGAAGGCTTCGAAGACATCACCGTCCCCGGTAATTCGGAGGCGCCCACCATGGTCAAGTACTTCGCCCACTAGGTTGCAACCGCGCAGAATAGAGCGCCCTTCCCGCCGACGCTTCAAAGGTCAGCGGGAGGGGCGCTCTTCTGTTGACAGCTTATAGCCGATTAGTTAATGACCACGATGAGGTCGCCACCTTCGACCTTGGTGGCCTGGCCGATGGCTACGCGCTCGACCTTGCCGTCCTTGGTTGCGGAGATGGAGGCTTCCATCTTCATGGCCTCGATGACGGCGACTTGGTCGCCGGCCTTGACCTCGTCGCCAGCCTTCACGGTGGCGTTGACCACGCCCGCGAAAGGCGCGGCCACGTGGCCGTCGTTGGACGGGTCGGCCTTCTCCACGGTGGCCACAGAGGACTCCACGTTGTTGTCGCGGACCTTCATCGGGCGAATCTGGCCATTGACGTTGAGCACAACGTTGCGCATGCCCTTCTCATCCGGCTCGCCAAGGGCGTCGAGACGCAGCGTGATCGTCTTGAGATCCGCACGATCGTTGGAGCCCTCCGGGAAGTAGTGGACGATGTACTCGTTGCCCTCTTCCAAGCCGTAGAGGAAGACGGTGTCCGTGAGCGCCTCAGTGTTACCAAAGGTGCGGCGGAACTCATTGAACTCCTCGAACTGCTTCGGGAAGAGCAGTCGGTTCAGGGACGCACGGCGCTCGTCAGAGTTGTCGGAGACCAGGTGAGTTTTCTCCTCTTCCGGTACTGGCTTGACGGAGACGTCGCCAGGCGCGCGGCCCTCAAGGACCTTGTCGCGCAGCGGTGGCCAGCCACCCGGAGGGGTACCGAGCTCGCCGCGGAGGAACGCGATGACGGAATCCGGGATGTCGTACTTGGTGGGGTTGGCCTCGAAGTCTGCTGGATCGACGCCCGCACCCACGAGGTGCAGAGCCAAGTCACCAACAACCTTGGAGGACGGGGTCACCTTGGTCGGACGGCCAAGCATCTCATTGACAGCGGCATAGGTGTCCTCTATGACCTCGAAACGGTCCTCCAAGCCAAGCGCGGTAGCCTGCGCACGCAGGTTGGACAGCTGGCCGCCTGGAATCTCGTGGCGGTAGACACGGCCGGTCGGGCCAGGAATGCCCTTCTCAAACGGACGGTAGAGCTGGCGGACAGCCTCCCAGTAAGGCTCGAGATCGGAGACGGCCTGCAGATCGATGCCGGTGTCGCGCGAGGAGTTGGAGAACGCCGCGATGATGGCGGACAGCGAAGGCTGCGAAGTGGTGCCAGCCAGCGGTGCGGAAGCACCGTCGACGACGTCCGCGCCAGAGAGCGCCGCAGCGTAGTAGGTAGCCAGCTGGCCGCCCGCGGTGTCGTGAGTGTGGACGTGGACCGGCAGGTCGAATTCCTTGCGCAGCGCCATGACCAGCTTGGAAGCGGACTCCGGACGCAGCAGGCCAGCCATATCCTTAATGGCCAGCACGTGTGCACCGGTGTTCACGATTTCCTCAGCCAGCTTCAGGTAGTAGTCCAGCGTGTAGAGCTTCTCCCCCGGCGAGCACATGTCGCCCGAGTAGGCCATGGCAACCTCGGCCACGGTGGTGTTGGTCTCCAGGACGGCGTCGATAGCCGGGCGCATCTGGGTGACGTCGTTCAGTGCATCGAAGATGCGGAAGACATCAACTCCGGACTTGGCAGCTTCCTGAACGAACGCGTTGCATACGTCGTTTGCATACGGGGAGTAGCCGACGGTGTTGCGGCCACGCAGCAGCATCTGGATGTTCTGGTTCGGCATTGCCTCACGCAGCAGATCCAGGCGGACCCACGGGTCCTCCTTGAGGAAGCGCATGGCGACGTCGTACGTTGCGCCGCCCCACGCCTCGACGGAGAAGAGCTCCGGGGTCATGCGCGCGACAGCCTCAGCAGCGGTGACCAAGTCGGTACCGCGCACACGGGTGGCCAGCAGGGACTGGTGCGCATCGCGGAAAGTGGTGTCGGTGACAGCCAGCGCGGACTGGGCACGAATCTTCTCAGCCCACTTCTTCGGACCGAGCTCCAGCAGCTCATCGCGGGAACCGCGCGGCAGTGGCTGGGACTTGTCGAAGGTAGGAATCTTGTCGAAAGGACGCAGCTTGGTCGGGCGTTCACCGTTTGGCTTATTCACGGTGACATCAGCGATGTAGTCGATGATGCGGCCAGACTCATCCACTGCCGGCGGAGCCTTGAGCAAGTCTGGGTGCTCCGGAATGAAGCCGGTGTCCACACGGGTGGCCACGAAGTCCGGCTCGCGCAGCAGGGCGCGCAGGAAGCCGATGTTGGTGGCCACGCCGGAGACGGTGAACTCGTTGAGTGCGCGCTGGGCACGGGCTACGGCCTGCTCGAAAGTGGCGCCACGGCAGGTCATCTTCACCAGCAGGGAGTCAAAGTTCGGCGAGATCTCCGCGCCGACGGCCGTTGCGCCGTCGAGACGCACGCCCGCGCCGCCCGGCGAGCGGTACTGGGTCAGCGTGCCGGTATCCGGGCGGAAGCCGTTAGAGGGGTCCTCAGTGGTGATACGGCACTGCAGCGCCGCGCCGGTGATGTGGATATCCTCCTGCTTCAGGCCCAACTCCTCCAGGGAGAGGCCAGCGGCAATCTGCATCTGGGACTTCACAATGTCCACGCCCGTGACCTCCTCGGTCACCGTGTGCTCGACCTGCACGCGCGGGTTCATCTCGATGAAGACGTGGTTGCCCTTCTCATCAACGAGGAACTCGACGGTACCGGCGCCCTCGTAGTTGATGTGCTCGCAGAATTTCACGGCGTCCGCGCAGATGCGGTCACGCAGCTCCGGGTCCAGGGTCGGCGCCGGGGCGATCTCGACGACCTTCTGGTGGCGACGCTGCACGGAGCAGTCGCGCTCGTACAGGTGCATGACGTTGCCCTGGGAGTCAGCCAGAATCTGCACCTCGATGTGCTGGGGCTTGATGACAGCGGTCTCGAGGTAGACGTGGCCGTCGCCAAAAGCCGCCTCTGCCTCACGGGAAGCCTCAGCACACTTGGTCTTGAGCTCGGCCTCGTTCTCGATGAAACGCATGCCGCGTCCGCCGCCACCGGCGACGGCCTTGACAAATACCGGGAAGGTGAAGTCCTTGGCGTAACCAGCCAGTACATCGGGGTCAGTGGAAGGCTCGGAGTCCTGCAGGGTCGGCAGGCCAGCTTCCTGAGCGGCGGTCACAGCGGCGGCCTTGTCACCGGTCAGGTCCAGGGTCTCCGGGGTCGGGCCGATGAACTTGATGCCATTGTCCTGGCACGCACGAGCTAGATCGGCGCGCTCCGACAGGAAGCCGTAGCCAGGGTAAATGGCATCCGCACCAGACTTCTTCGCAGCGCGGATGACCTCGTCGATGTCGAGGTAAGCCTTGACCGGCTGGCCCTCGGTACCGATACGCACTGCTTCGTCCGCGAAGGCGCGGTGGAAGGAGTTGCGGTCTTCTTTGGGATAAATTGCAACGGTCTTGGAACCGACCTCAAAGGCGGCGCGGAAGGCACGCACGGCAATCTCACCGCGGTTGGCCACCAAGATCTTGGAGAAGGGCTTGTGGGCGGTATCAGACACTAGGAGTGGTCCTTTCAGATAGGAACAATACGAAGACAAGGATAGTGTCCGAGGCGACAACGCGGGCGAAATTCGACATATAGCTCAACAGAAATTGTTCAGTTTCTCACTAAACTCACCATGCATATCTCTAAACGCCCCACCCCATATCACTTTGGAACTGAAGCCGAAAAAGTACTTTCTTATTGAAAATATATAAATCTCTTGACATGTCCCGTTCCGGTTTCTATCCTTCAATCAGGTTCACAAGAACTAACTTCATCTTTCACCCCAAAGGACTCGCAATGAAGATAAAAAAATTGGCTATAGGCTGTACTCTCGCCGCTAGCTCTCTCCTCGCCGTTCCGACTGCTCAGGCCGCCGACTGGGAGTGTGGCGGTAACCTCGTGTGCATCTTCGATCATGCAAACTACGGTGGTTTCCTTGGCTCTCGGGGCTCAGGTATTGGCTTGATGAACGTCTCCCGCAACGCAAACGATAAGACTTCGTCGTGGATCAACAACACTTGGTCAAACGCCGCTTGGTATCACGATGCCAACGGGCAGGGCAAATGCCACACCATGACCCTGCAATCTCGCAACAACTACGTCGGTTTCTGGAATAACGACCGTCTGTCGTCGTGGCGAACTGACCGAGGCTGCTAGCCATCCCTTTTCCACACACGCCTCGGTCAATAACCTTGGCGTGTGTCTCTCTGTTGTAAAGAGCTCATGAATACAGTCACCATATCTAGGGTCCACAAGTATTTGGGCGAAGGCGCCCAGCGCACGCATGTTCTCAAGGGCGCAAGTCTAGAGGTTGATGAAGGCGAGTTTCTCGGAATTTCGGGAAAGAGCGGCTCCGGCAAAACCACTCTCCTGCGCGCGGTTGCAGGTCTTCTACCTATCGATGAAGGCTCAATCTCGGTTTTCGATACCTGTGTATCCACCGCTGCTCCCAAGGAACTACTCGCCTTGCGCCGCAACACAATCGGCTTCGTCCATCAAGACGACTTATTAATGAATGAACTCACCGCGCTCGAAAATGTCATGCTTGTGCTTGCCGCAGCGGGTGCCGATGAAACGGCGGCACACGACAAGGCTTCCGAGGCATTAGCCCAGGTAGGACTAGCAGAACTTGCTCAACGGTTTCCCACAGAGATGTCGCGCGGCCAGTGTCAAAGAGTCGGAATCGCCCGAGCACTGTCTGGCAACCGGCGAATTCTCTTGGCTGATGAGCCGTCTGCTGCGCTCGATTCCGAGAACTCCCATGGCATTTTTCGACTCTTCAAAAAGCTCGCATCAACTGGCACAACCGTGATAGCAACCAGCCACGATCCCATCATGCTCGACTATTGCAGCACGGCCTACACGCTGATCGACGGCCAGATCGGGAAAGCAGCCCCGCATGCTCAATGAACTGATTACGAAAGTCGTGCATTCTTCGAAACGGTACCGCTTCGGCGCAGCGGCAATCGCAGTGTGCTTAGGATTATTCACATTTGCTGTCTCGGCCGATCTCTTCATGACGTTGTCCCCGCAGCAGAAGGCGCAGTCAGAATTGGGAAACAACGCCGTGCGCGTGGACGTGCCTGTGTACACGCGGGCGGGCGTGGTTGAGCAGACGCTGCCACAACTTGATTCCCCAGAGCGGGGATTTACTGCCCAGCTCGAGACTTACGATCTCTATATCGATAGCGATCCTTCAACTTCCCTTGTCTACAAGGAGTCTCACTGGGAAGAGCAAGCTCCCGATTTTGGGTTGGCATTGGTTCAGGGCCATTGGCCTAGCGCTCCTGGCGAGGTAGTAGTCACCGAGGACGTGAACCTTAGTCTTGGAGAGAACACAACTGCATTCAACGGCACGCTACCTCTCCGTATCGTTGGCGTTGCATCGAATTCCTTCCACAAGCATGAAGAAGCTGTGTACGGCGCGTCGGGAACGTGGAACACCATCGACGCTGACGCTTATTCCATGACCTCCGCTTCGGTCCGGCCAATTGTTTTCGGTTCCGAAGGAAAGACTCCTGCAGCCCTCACCGAGTTCATTAGGAGTCAGATCGGGGATGCAGACCTCGTCGATCGTGCAGCGCTTGACGACGCCTTCTCGGCATCGCTTCTCACCCGAGAAAGCTTGCTCGCAACACCACCTTCAGGGTTCGCCGATAGCTATTCCTTCTTCTTCGGCCTGTTCGCCGTTGTCATCCCATGCGCTTTGATCTTCTTCCTGTGGCGGATTACCTACCAGGTACTTCGCCCGTTGAGCCAGCGGTTTTTCGAGCTAGGAATCTCACCCTTCCTATTGTGGAAGTCCAACGCATTCATCCTGCTTCGTTCAGCCTTGATGTACTCCGTCGCAGGACTCGTATTGGGTGCAGGCCTGGCACAATGTGCGCGCCCTTTCATTTCTGGACTTGCAGGTTTGCCTGATCCTGGAGTCCTGATTCCATGGAAATGGTTAGTGCTTCTTCTCGCTAGCTCGCTAACGGCGCTCCTGATTGGTGCTATTGCCACTACACCGTCGGCTCAACCTCATCCGTTCTGGAAGGACTTCCCGACACCGACCCCATCGGCATCATTCTTACGCTGGGGTGCAGTCGTTATTGTCCTTGTCACTGTCCTCTTCACGTTCGCTGCAGCACTGCTGGGGCCCGACGTATTTGAAACATGGGCGCCAGCGCCAACCGTGGCGATGTGCATCGTCTTTTCTCTTCTTCTCGCACGCTGTCCGCGAACCAGCCGGCCCTACACTCCAGCAGGCGTGGCCCTGAGATTTGCCGAGAAGCATCGTCAACTCATTGGTACGGGTCTAACGCTGTTGGTCCTGTGCATGGGAACCGCGGTGTTCAGCAGTTCAATGTCAGCCAGTTTTACAGCCAGTGAGAATGACAGTTTGACGTCAACGATTGCCCCAAACCAGGCACACGTTTTAGAAAAGACAGATAACGGGCTTTCCACAAGTGCTGAATCCGTTCAGCACGTCGCCACTGCGTTGGGTGTGCCCGCCCCAGTTCGTATTTCTTATGTCCAAGCCACGCTGGACATGCCCATGGAGATGTCGGGAACTTTTGGTGTACTGGGCGTCGAATCCGTTCATGACGTAGAACGGCTCTTAGATCGAGAGCTTACTGCCTCGGAAAAAGATGTCCTTGCGACCGGAGCATTGGTCCGCGATAACAGATTCATCAACCAAGGCCATGCTTCAATCAGCACGAGCAGAAATCCCAGTCCCACAACCCTTCCAGCGGTGAGTACCGACTTCGGACCTCACTGGGAGAAGCTGGCTGGAGGAATTATTCTCGCATCCACGGCGCAGAAACTAGATGCACCGGCAGGCAGGACACAATGGGTCTTTACGGGTCTCCAGGAAGACCAAGAAAAGCGCTTTCTCGATAGCGCTGCACAAGCCCGTATCCCCCACGAGCTCGTACTACTGCCGCTGGTTCAAACCTCTTCGACACCGCGGGCATTCTATATCAGTTTGGCAGCCGCGCTGCTCAGCGCGTTAGCCGTAACCTTTGTTTTCTCGCGGCACCTCGCTCGGGCTACCGAAGCAATCGAGACCACCTTCAAAGTACTGGGCCTCGATTCTTCCTGGCACCTAAGAATCGTTGTACTCACGACGGCCACACTGGCATGTACTGCGATCATTACTGGCTGTATTGCTGGAATCCTCCCGCTTGCCGGAATGGTCTATGCAATGGGAGATGGCCTCACATTCGCCATCGATTGGAAGGCTCTTCTTGTTGCCGCGGGCGCAATAGCACTGGGCGCTGCAAGTGGCGTTGGCATGACATGCTTTCGCTACGTGCAGCGCCCGTCGTCAAGCGCAGCCGCTAACTAAATCTGCTTTGGTGGCACCGAACGCTGTTCCTCGCCGTTGTAGGCAGACAGCGGGCGGATAAGCGAGTTGTTCTCGTTTTGCTCCACGATGTGGGCGGTCCAACCGGTGATACGCGCCATCACAAAGATCGGGGTGAAGAATTCGATGTCGAATCCAAGGATGTGGTACGCCGGGCCAGCCGGGAAGTCCAGATTCGGCTGAATCTTGATGGAGGTGTTCTCGTACATGGTCTTGGACATGTTCTCGTACATTGCAACCCACTGCTCCTGGCCGTGGTCCTTAGCCAGCTCGCGGAATGCTGCCTCCATGGTAGGCACGCGGGAGTCACCGTTCTTGTAGACGCGGTGACCAAAGCCCATCACCAGTTCCTTGTTCTTGAGCTTATTGAGGGTCCACTCCTCTGCCTTGGCTGGGTCGCCAACCTCTAAGAAGTTGTGCATGACGGCCTCGTTTGCGCCACCGTGCAGCGGGCCCTTCAGAGCACCGATTGCGGCGGTCACTGCGGAGTAGGTGTCCGACATGGTCGAGGTGACCACGCGAGCCGCGAAGGTCGACGCATTGAAGGAGTGCTCAGCGTAGAGGATGAGGGACTTGTCGAATGCCTCGATATCGGAGCGGGAGTTAGCCGGCGAGCCTTCCTCGTCGCCGAAGACCATCCACAGGAAGTTCTCGGCAAAGCCCTTCTTGCGGTCTGGCTCGATGTAGCCCTCGCCACGGCGGCGTCGGATGTCGAGCGCAATGATGGTCGGAATCTTGGCCATCAGCTCGAGAGCGGTACGGCGGATGTGCTCGGAGTCCTTGGTGTACTCTTCCGGGTCCTGCGAACCGATGAAGGAGATGGCGGTACGCAGCACGTCCATCGGGTGGCAGGACTTAGGCATCGAGGTAATCAGGTCGATGAGGTGGCGGTCGATGTGACGCAGCGCCTTCTCACGAGCAGAGAAACGGACCAGTTCACCCTGGTTCGGCAGCTCGCCGTTCCACAGCAGGTAGGCCACTTCCTCGAAGGAGCAGTAGCGGGCCAGCTCCTGGACTGGGTATCCGCGGTAGGTCAGGGAGTTGGTCTCTGGGACCACCTTGGAGACTGCGGTTTCATCAACGACGACGCCGTAAAGGCCCTTGCGGATTTCTGGGGTGTTCTCGGACATGATGTTCTCCTTTTACTTGGAAAGATTGTTCTTTGCTTGGGCGGCGCTTGACGACGCCGCGGAGCGGGCGAGCCTTGCTCGCCCGGACCAGGTGTTTACTCGAAGGTGGCCTTGTAAGCGTCCTTGGAGTAGGTGAAAACGGCCTGGTCGAAGGCGTTGTACTCGTTGTAGCGAACCAACTCGTAGAGGCGAGAGCGGTGCTGCATGCGCTCGAGCCAGTCGGTCTGGATACCGGTCTCCTGCAAGTCCCGTAGGAAATCCTCGGTCGCGCCCATAGCCACGCGGAGGGTGGACACCGGCCAGATGACCGCGTTGTAGCCCAGGTCCTCTAGCTGCTGGGCAGACAGCAGCTCGGTCTTGCCGAACTCAGTCATGTTCGCCAGCAGCGGGGTGTCCACAGCAGCGCGGAACTTCTCGAAGTCAGCCGGCGAGTAGAGAGCCTCTGTGAAAATGAGGTCCGCACCTGCATCGGCGTAGGCCTTGGCACGCTCGATGGCGTCATCGATGCCGTGGATGCCAGCAGCGTCGGTACGGGCACAGATGATGAAGTTCTCATCGCGGCGCTCGTTGACCGCAGCGGAGATGCGGCGCACCATCAGGTCGGTGGGCACGACCTCCTTGCCGTCGAGGTGACCACAACGCTTCGGGTTGACCTGGTCCTCAAGGTGGCAGCCAGCCAGGCCGGCATCCTCGAGGGCGGCCACGGTGCGGGCGGCAGACATGGGCTCACCGAAACCAGTGTCGGCGTCGACAAGCACCGGCAAATCCGTGGCGCGGGCGATGTGCCCGGCGCGCTGGGCCACCTCGGTGAGCGTGGTCAGGCCGATGTCCGGCAGACCTAAGTCGTTGGCCAGCACGGCGCCGGACACGTAGACACCGTTGAAGCCGCCAAGGTCTTGAATCAGGCGCGCGGTCAGCGGGTTGAATGCGCCCGGCAGCTTGGTGATTCCGGGGCCTTCGAGGGCAGCACGGAACTCCTCGCGCTTTTGTGCGTTGGTCTTGATGGAACCGAATAGTCCAGCCATTTAGAACAGTCCTTCCGGGGTCTGAGGTGCGGAAGCGAGTGCTTCCGGAGTGACAACGACGTTGAGCTCGCTCAGGTCGGTCAAGTTTTCCAGGTTCTGTACCGCTGCGAGGAAGCGCTCCTGCTCCTCCTCGGAGACGATGCCGGTGGCCAGGGTCTTGAACTTGTTGATGTACTCAGCGCGGCCGAATGGGCGGGCGCCGAGCGGGTGGGCGTCGGCAACAGCTGCCTCATCCTCGATGACGGTGCCGTCGGTGAAGGTGATGACTGCCTTGCCACCGAATGCCTTCTCACTGAGGTCGAGGGAGTGGTAGCGGCGGGTCCACTCTGGGTCCTCCACGGTGGAGATCTTGTGCCACAGCTCCACGGTCTCTGGGCGCTGTGCGCGCTCCGGAGCGTAGGAGTCGACGTGGTGCCAGGTGCCGTCCTCGAGGGCCACCGCGAAGATGTACATGATGGAGTGGTCCAGGGTCTCGCGGGAGGCAGTTGGGTCCATCTTCTGTGGGTCATTAGCGCCGGTGCCGATGACGTAGTGGGTGTGGTGCGAGGTGTGCAGCACGATGGACTCGATGTCCTTGGTGGACTTGCCTGCATCGGCGATGGTCTGCTTCATGCGGCGTGCCAAGTCGATTGGTGCCTGTGCCTGGTACTCCGCGGAGTGCTCCTTGGTGTAGGTGTCCAGGATGGCGCGCTTTTCCTCTCCGTCGGCAGGAAGCGGCACGGTGTAGGTGCGCTCTGGGGAGTGGAGCATCCATGCAATGAAGCCGTCCTCGCCTTCCCAGATAGGAGCCGGTGCACCCTCACCGCGCATGGCGCGGTCGACGGCCTCGATGCCCATCTTGCCCGCGAATGCCGGCGCGTAGGCCTTCCAGGAGGAAATCAGGCCCTTGCGGGACTGACGGGTAGCGGTGGTGGTGTGCAGAGCCTGGCCGATTGCCTGGTAGATGGTCTCGACCGGCAGGTCGAGCATGGTGCCGATACCTGCTGCAACGGATGGGCCGAGGTGGGCCACGTGGTCAATCTTCCACTCGTGGAGGCAGATGGCCTTAACGAGGTTGACCTGGATTTCGTAGCCGGTCGCGATGCCGCGCAGGAGGGTCTTGCCATCGAGGCCCTTGTGCTGTGCCACGGCAATCATCGGCGGGATATTGTCGCCTGGGTGGGAGTACTCGGCTGCGAGGAAGGTGTCGTGGTAGTCGAGCTCGCGTACCGCGGTGCCGTTGGCCAGCGCAGCCCACTCAGCGGAGTAGTCGCCCTCGATGCCGAAAATCTTGGCGCCCTTGCCGGTGCGTGCGGCGTCGGCCGCGTGTGGGTGGCCCTCTGCGATGACGCGTGCGGAGGTCACTGGGCGGCGGGCCACGGAAGCCACTGCGACGGAGGCGTTGTCGATGATGCGGTTGATGATCATCTCCTTGGTCTCCTCCGGTACCTCAACTGGGTCGGCGGCGACCTTGGCGATCTTGTAGGCCAGGTGCTCTTCGATAGGGAAATTCTCGGCGGACTTGTGAGTGCGGACTTCGTGGTTGATCACAGGTGCTCCTTTGGGACATTTCAACGTGAGGTGCCTTGACTTCAACGTGAGGTTTCTCGCCTCACGGTGCTGCGTTTGCAAAATCACATTAATTTCCAGAACGTGTCGAGCGCCACATGTGTAAAATGTGTAAATCTGTTGTAGCTATCTTTCCGTTTTGCAAAACATGTGGAAACAGCTGCTCAAGAGCAATAAAGAGGATGACTGGACAATGAGCAAGCACTACGCGGGGGCACGAATCCACGCGCTTCGCAAGCAACAAGGACTCACTCAAGTGGCCATGGCCAAGCAGCTGCAGCTGTCCACGAGCTACCTCAACCAGCTGGAAAATGATCAGCGCCCGCTCACCGTCACCGTCCTCATGCAGCTGTCCCAACGCTTTGGGGTGGACCCCACGTACTTCTCCGCGGACAAGGACGTGCGCACCATCACCGAGTTGCGCAGGCTATTTCCCGACGCCGGCGAGGCCACGCTTTCCGATCTCGTCACGCGTTTCCCAGAGCTGATGCCGCGCTTCCTCGAGGCCGCAGCGGCCGCACCGCAGCAGCAGGAGGGCCCATTCGAGGCGGTGCGTGACTTCTTCTACGATGCACACAACTACATCCACGCACTCGACGTCGCTGCCGAGGATCTGGCGCTGCAGTTGGGCGATCGCGTCCTGCGGCGCGGGCGCCTGGCGGCGAAGTTGCAGGAGGAGTTGGGTGTGAGCGTGCGCTTTTCCAGCCCGGTCACACGGCGTGAGTTTCGCCCACAGACGAGGGAGTTGCACCTGCGTGCGGGACTGACGGAGTCGCAACTCGTCTTTGAGATGGCTTTGCAGTACTGCCTGTTGGCACACACTGAGCTGTGCGAGAAGCTCGTGGCGGAGCTGCCGCTTGGCGACGCCCAGCGCATCGGTACCCTTGGTCTGGCTCAATATTTCGCCGCGGCCGTGACGATGCCCTATACCCAGTTCCTGGAGACAGCCGAGGAAACCCGCTACGACATCGACATCATCGCCGGCACCTTCGGCACCGGTTTTGAGACCACCGCGCAGCGTCTATCCACCCTGCAGCGCCCCGGCAACAAGGGCGTCCCCTTCTCGTTCATCCGCACTGACCGCGCGGGCAATATCTCCAAGCGCCAGTCCTCCACCGCGTTCCACTTCGCCCGCGGTGGCGGCTCGTGCCCGCTGTGGATAGTCCACCGCGCTTTCGAAACCCCCAACCGCATCACCCGCCAGGTGGCCTCCATGCCGGATGACCACACCTATCTGTGGATTGCACGTTTCGTGCAAGGCCAAGCCAAGGCCTGGGGTACCCCGCGTAAGGAGTTTGTGGTGGGACTCGGCTGCGACATCTCCCAAGCCGACCGCTTGGTGTACGCGGATGCTTTGACACTCACGGCGTCGGCAGCCACGCCGATTGGTCCCGGATGTAGCGCCTGCCCGCGCGAAAACTGCGCCCAGCGCGCTTTCCCACTAGCCAGCCGCCCGGTAAAGCTCGAGCTCAACGCCACTCCAGAGAACGCTTACCAAACCAGATAGGGCGTACGTTCGAAACGCGCAGAAGCCGTGTCCAGCGCCTATGCGAAACTGCTTGTGTTCCCAAGGTTGCACCCCAGCATTTCTCTCGCTGGGAAGGCATCCTCCCCAACAGTTTCTCTCTGGAGGTTTTCCATGACCAACTCGAACAATCCATATGCAAACCCGCTGCAGCAGCCCGGTCCACAGCCCGGTCAACAACCCGGCCAACAACCCGGCCAACAACCAGGTTTCCCCGCCGCTGACGGTACCTTCGGCGCAGGTGCTGTACCACCACAGGAACCGAAGAAAAAGAAGAAGGGCGGCTGCTTCAAGTGGGGCGCTGGCGCCTTGGCCGTGCTCGTTATCATTGGTGTCGCTACCAGCGGCGGCGGCGACAAGGAAGACACCGCGGCAGACAATCCGACCAGCGTTGTCCCCGAAAGCAACGTTGCACAAGATTCCGATACCTCGGGTGACCTTGCCAAGCTTTCCGACGCCCTAGCAAACATGAGCGGCGACGAGGGTGACCCCAATGCTCCCGTTGAGCACCGCAACGCACTGCGCAAGGCCAACCAGTACATCAAGACCATGAACTTCTCCCAGGCCAAGCTCTACGATCAGTTGACCAGTGAGTACGGCGAGAAGTTCCCAGCCGATGCTGCGCAGTACGCCATCGACAACGTCGAGGCCGACTGGAACGCCGAGGCCGCGGAGTCCGCGCGCAACTACCAGGACACCATGGGCATGTCCGGCGCCGCGCTGATTGACCAGCTCACCAGCGACTACGGCGAGAAGTTCACCTACGAAGAAGCCCAGCAGGCCGTAGACCAGCTGGGCATGTAGGAAGAACTTCTGGGTTCTACTCCAAGTCATCGTGTGCCACGAGACGGCGTGCCGCCTCGGTGATGGTGCCCGAAAGCGACGGGTAGACCGCGAAGGAATCAGCCAGCTGGTTTACGGTCAGCTGGTTGGTCACGGCAACGGCGACCGGCAGAATCAGCTCGGACGCGGTCGGCGCGACGATGACGCCGCCGATAACGCGGCCGGAGGTGGCGCGGCAGAACAGCTTCACGAAACCGTGGTTCAGTGAGCGCATCTTCGCGCGCGGGTTGGTGTTCAGCGGCATCGTGATGGTGCGCGCGGAAACCTCGCCAGCTTCAATCTCAGCCTGGGTAAAGCCCACGGCGGCGATCTCCGGGCGGGTGAACACCGCGGTGGCCACGGTCTTCAGGCGCAGCGGGGACACGCCCTCACCGAGTGCGTGGTACATCGCGATGCGGCCCTGCATAGCGGCCACGGAAGCCAGCGGGAAGAGGTCAGAGCAGTCACCGGCTGCGTAAATGCCAGCAACGTTGGTGCGGGAGACGCGGTCGACTTTGATGTGGCCGGACTTCTGCGTAGCCACACCCACGTACTCCAGGCCCAGGTCCTTGGTATTCGGTATGGAGCCGATGGACATGATGACGTGCGAGCCATGAATCTCGCGGCCGTCCTGCGTCTTGACCACAACATTGCCGTCCTCAGTGCGGGATACGGATTCCACACGGCAGTTCTTCTCCAGCTCCACGCCGCGCTCAGCCAGCACGGTCTCGAGGACGTCGGCAGCATCGGCGTCATCATGCGGCAGAATGCGGTCGCGGGAAGCCACCATGGTTACCTTGACGCCCATCTCCGCGAAAGCGGACACGAATTCCGCACCGGTCACACCGGAACCGACCACGATGAGGTGCTCCGGATCTTCCTTCAGGTCATAAACCTGCTGCCAGGTCAGAATGCGCTCGCCGTCCGGCTGCGCGCCCGGCAGGATACGCGGGGTTGCACCGGTTGCCACGAGCACGAGATCTGCCTCGAGGGTTTCGGTGGAGCCATCGCTCTTGACGACGTCGACCAAGTGCGCCGCGCCCTGCACACCATGCTGATCCTCAGCAAAGCTTGCACGGCCGTCGATAACGTTGACGCCGATCTTCTCCAGGCCTGCACGCACGTCTGCCGACTGCTTGCCGGCCAGCGCCTGCACACGCTCGTTGAGCGCCTGCAGCTTCAGCTGCATAGAGCCGAGCTGCTCGTTGAGCCCCATGGCTTCAGCGCGACGGAAGTCGGTGCGCAGGTTTGCACCAGCAATGAAGGACTTGGAAGGAACGCAATCCAGCAAGACGGAGGAGCCACCGGGACCCTGCTCCTCTACCAGGGTAATGTGTGCTCCATACTTGGCGCCGGCAATCGCAGCTTCGTAGCCTGCTGGTCCGCCACCGATAATAACGATGCGCGGTGCATCCTCGATTACTGCGTCAAGCGCTTCCTTTGTCACTGTCTATTGCTCCTTTATAAAGTTTGTTAAGGACATGGGGTAAATCCTTTTGACAGTGTAGTAGTTGCGCCCCTATTCCTGCACGTTGGCGAATTGCTCCACTACGGAGCCGAAAAGCTTCACGCCTACACCGATGCAGCGCTCGTCCACATTGAGGTCCCCCATGTGCAGGTCATGCTGCTCGCCTTCGCCGGACCAGCAGCCCAAACGCGCCATGGAACCCGGCACATGCTCGAGGTACCACGAGAAGTCCTCGCCGCCCGAGGACTGAGGTGCCTGCACCACGGCCCGCGGGTCGATGGCCTGCGCGGCGGAGGCCAACAGTGCGGTAGAGACGTCGTCGTTAAGCACGGGCGGAACGCCGCGGTGATAGGTCAGCTCGTGTTCCACGCCCACCGGTGCCAAAACTTGGTCCACCAACTCAGAAAACAGGTTCTGCATGTCGCGCCAGATGGCGATGTCCGCGGTGCGCATCGTGCCGGTCAGCGTTCCGGACTCCGGCATTGCATTCGGCGCATAGCCCGAGTTGACCTGGCCAAAGACCAGTACGGTGCCCGTGCGCGGATCGACGCGGCGCGACAGCAACGCGGGCAACTCCGTGATGACCTTGCCCAACGCATAGACCACGTCGGCAGACAGGTGCGGACGCGAGGTATGACCCCCTGGCCCCTTGACTTCCAGCTCCACGACGTCCGTTGCCGAAGTAATAGCACCTGCACGCACGCCGATGCGACCCACGCGCAGCTTCGGCTCTACGTGCACGGCAAAGATCGAATTGACCCCCTCCAGCGCACCCCACTCGATAACGTCGGTGGCACCACCTACCCAGACTTCCTCGGCAGGCTGGAAGATGATGCGCAGCCCCAACTCGAGGGAGTGTTCGCGCTGGTAGTCCGCCATTGCGCAGGCAAGACCCAAGGCGATGGTGGTGTGCACGTCGTGGCCGCAGGCATGCATGGTACCGGGGTTCTCTGAGGTGTACTCCAATCCGGTGACCTCGGTGACCGGCAGCGCGTCAATGTCGGCGCGGAATGCGAGGCGTCCCAGTTCCGTGTCCGGACCGATGTCCACCATGAGGCCTGTCTCGGGGAAGCGCTGCGGCTGCAGCCCGTACTCCTTGAGGGTGCGCGCGATGAAGTTGGTGGTCTCCACCTCGTTGTTGGAGGTCTCAGGGTGGCGATGGATATGACGGCGCCACGAGATAACCTCCGCGCGGTGGCTATCAAACCACGCGTTCACGAATGTCGAAATCATTGCGTACCTCCTGCACACCCACCCGCAGAACATGCGAAACCGGGGTCGTTGTCTTTCAGTGCAGTCTACAACTAGACAAAGCGGTACAGGTAGTCGCGCAGCTCATCGCTGTAATATACAGAGCGGTACGGAGCGCGGCATGTCATTTTGCCGACCTAATAGCCGCGTGGGAAACCGCGCGTGCGCGTGATCAATCCAGCACCATATCGGCCGCAGCGAAGCGACGGCGATCGATATAGGAGGCTGAGAAGGCGGCGACGTCGTCAAGCGCTGCAACGACCTCATCCCCGACCCCGCCTGGCAGCAACAGCGAAGGCGGAACCTCCAGTGCATAAGCCAGCTTGAACAGCGTGGACAGCTGCGGATCGGCCCGCAGATTCAACGCTTTGTCAGTGCGCTCCAGATTGGAAATCTGACTGCGCGAGACCCCCGAGATCTCCGCGAGCGCTTTTTGCGACATGCCCCGCCGCTCGCGCGTCTCACGCAAGCGGGATGCGAAATCGTGGCCCAAGGCGGACCACCCACCAAAAGAAATGGACACGAGTCTTGACCCCCCATTCAGACGTTCGTGGGGGCAAGCCTAGCGCACTTTAGAGGTCGATGTTGCGCGGTCCGTAGAGGCGATCGCCGGCGTCGCCCAAACCTGGGACGATGTAGGCGTCTTCGTTCAAGCTCGGGTCAATAACCGCGGTAACCAGGCGGACCGGCAGGCCGGAATTCGCCAGCGCATCCACGCCTTCCTGCGCGCAGACCATGCAGATTGCAGTAATGTCGGTGGCACCGCGATCGGCCAGCAGCTTCAAGGAGTGCAGGAGGGAGCCGCCGGTAGCGAGCATCGGGTCCACGACGAATACGGTGCGGCCGGTGAGATCCTCGGGCAGCGCCTCGAGATAAGGAACCGGCTGGTGGGTTTCCTCATTGCGGGCCATGCCGATAAAGCCCACCTGGGCATCCGGAATCATGGCTAGAGCTGGGTCGATCATGCCCAGGCCCGCACGGATGATGGGGACGATGATGGGCGGGTCCAGAAGGCGGGTGCCCTGTGCAGTATCGACAGGAGTGACGCAGTCGAAGTGCTCGACGGCGAGGTCACGGGCTGCTTCATAAACGAGCATGGTGCCCAGGTCCTTGAGGGCGGCGCGGAAGGCAGAGTTGTTGCTGCGAGCATCGCGCATGATGGTCAGGCGGGAGGCGGCAAGCGGGTGATCTACTACGTGGATGTCCATGGTTTCCCACTCTATCCCCTCCTCTGCCGGTTCTGGTATCTAAACGTTTCCCCCCGCCCCTGCAATGGGCAATACTTTTCTCGTTGGTGAGGGAACCGCGGGCGCTTTTGCGCAGTCCAATAAGGCATGACAGCTTTTAAGATTGATACTGAGTTCACCCGCCATCTTGCCCGCGAGCTTTATGACGCTGCCCAGGGCACCACTCCACCACTGCCCGAGATTCCAGAGGGAACGCTTTCCACTTTTGGTTCCGCTTTGTGCGCAGCCTTGCGCAACGTCGGGGCGCGGACGGAGAGTCTGCGTACTGACATGGAAATGGTTGCTGACGCGTCTTTCGCCATGGCACAGGAAGCAGAATCTACTGATTCTGGCCTAGCGGCCGGATTGGGAGGTGTGCTCTCGTGATTGAGGCAGCGGTCAAACAGATTTCCCAGATGGCACCGCCCGCGCTCCCAGCGGTGGGCCTGCCGCAGTTGCCGGATCTGAGCACCATCGGCCCCTTGGCGGACATCGCACACGGCGATCCGAGCAAGCTTCTCGACGCTGCCGGTGTCCTCGCCGCTGATCGCCACACCATCGACGCCGCGGTGGCCAAGGCCCGCACGCTCATCCAGGCCACAGGCCAGGACCTCATCGGTATTGGATTGCAGCTGCTCACCCAAGCCGCACCCCTGGCGCTTGGGCTCTTGGTTCCAAACCCAGCAGTGCAGGCAGCTGCACGAGCACGTCTGCACGGTCTCATTACAGAACACTTGGCCAACGCTTTTGCCCGCGTCAAACAATTGCTGGCAGAACTGGTCGCTGTGGCGAGGCCGTTGCTACCCATCGCGCAGCGCGCCATCGAACCCACGGTAAAAGGACGCGCAGAAGGAACCGGGAACGAGCTTTCGCCTTCTAAGACTCCAGAGCCCCACGCAATTTCAGCGAAACACTCCACGGCCATCGGCGGCGATGAGTCCAGTGGGTCGGCACAGGGGCGGGCCGCGGTGGCCGCCGCGATGAGCAAGCTCGGTACTCCCTATGTATGGGGCGGCACGGGCAATGGCGGCTTCGATTGCTCTGGGCTTACCCAATGGGCGTGGCGCCAGGCCGGAGTAGAGCTCCCGCGCACCGCCGAGTCCCAGACCGTAGGCAGGCAGGTCAGCGCCAACGAGCTACAGCCCGGTGACCTCGTGGTGTGGGATGGCCACGTGGCCATGTACAAGGGAGGCGGCGAAATGATCGAGGCTGGTAGCCCCGTGGAAACCAGCCCATTGCGCACCACCAACATGGGCATGGCATTCAAGGGGTTCTGGCGCCCCACCGGCTAGCAAGCTCTTATGCGGATTTAATAAATGGGTAAGTTAGACTGTCTACCCATGAGCACCCGCGCAATCATTCCAGTCCAGCTCTCCTTGACCGAGGGCGATTTTTATACCCTGTGGGCACCAAAGTGGCGTCAGAATGGCTCCGAGTGGCAGGCATTCTTGGGCGACGAAGAATCCGTCCTCGCTTTCAACTCCGCAGCAGAAATGCTGTGCTTCTTAGAGTCCGGTAAGCACCACGACTTGGTCGACCACCCCAAGTGGGCCGATTTCCGCGCCCAAGGCGAGGATCGCATCACGCCAGCAAAAAAGGATCACTTCGACCTCGTCGGCATGCCTTCCCATCTGGCGGGCCGCCCGAGCCACGAGAACGTCACCGCTGTTGCCCGCAACCTGGAGATCGCCGAGGCGCTCGCCAACGTCGCCGGCGCGCAGCACACCGTAATCTTCTTCGCGTCGCACTCCATCCTGCGCAACGTCACCCGCGGCGCTAGCCACTACGCCGGGGACCAAGGCATGAGCGAGTGGTCCGGCGTGGGCCGCGTGGTCCTGGCGAACTGGAAGAGCGTCATTGAGGACCTCGACAAGCAGGTCAAGGTCGTCGACTCCTCCGAGTTCGATTCCGCGCAGGTCAAGGATGCGGAAGAGCGCATCGCCGCCGCCACCGCGGCTGCCGAAAAGGCCCGCAAGAAGGCCGAGGAAGAGCGCAAGGCTGCGTCCGCTGCCGCCGACCCTTATGACAACTCCCCGTGGGCCACTGCTGGCATCGACCCAGTCAAGATCACCGCGGACATGAAGTCCGTGTACACCCTGCGCACCTACCTCGATGGCAAGCCTGTCTTCTTGGGCAAGTGGGGCGAGATTTACACCTTCAACTCCCTGAAGACACTCGTGCGCTGGATCATGGAAAATGACGACCACGATCTCGCCCGCGTTTCCACCTGGGAAGAGCTCGTCTCAGCAGCTAACGCCGGCGAGCTGAAGGCCAGCGTTCACCCAGACAACCAGTACACCTTCAACGGCATCGTGCGCGATATCGAGAAGGGCCCAGAGGCCGTCGATGCTGACCAGATGGGCCGCTGCTACGAGGTGTGTGCCGACGCCGCAGACTGGGCTGGCGACGACTCCATCAACTCGTACATGCTGGAAAACCCCCGCTTCCAGGACTACCTGGGCTATATGCTGGGCTCCACCGAGCACGCTGGCTACATCCCCTCCAAGCCTTATAACCACCACGCCGAGGCATGGAAGGGCCTGGAGGAGATGCTCATCAAGCGCTTCTCCCGCTTCTAAAGAGCCTCCAGGGTGCGGCGAAGGGCGGCGATGAGGTCGTCGACAAGCGCCCGCGAAGCCCGGGCTTTCGGCCGAATGTGGTCGAAGCCGTGGTACGCGCCCTCATAAACCTGAAAGTCCACCGGCACGCCTACTTCCTGCAGGGCGTCCGCGTGGGCTTTTGCTTCGTCATAGAACAAATCCAACGAGCCCACGCCGATCCACGTCTGCGGCAGCCCCCGCAAATCCGCACGGGTCGCCGGCGAAGCATATGGCGCAATCTCCGCCTCCAGGTGGTCCGCGCCCAGGTACTTCGACCATGCGCCACGGTTGGAGTTCGGCGTCCAAATGAACTCTCCCCTGCCGGACTGTGCGCGCAGGGTGCGGTGGTCAATCATCGGGTACACGAGCCCCTGGAACACCACGGGGTGGCCCTCGTCGAGTGCGCGCTGGACGACGCCCGCCGCCAGCCCACCGCCCGCACTGTCCCCGGCCACTGCGATGCGGTGCTTGTCGACGCCCACCTCTTCCGCATGCTCTTGCAGCCACCGCAGGGCGGCATAGCACTCGTCATGGTCGGCCGGGAAAGGTGCCGCGGTGGACTTGCGGTAGCTCGGAGCCAACACCACGGCCCCCAGCTCGTCCGCGATGCGAGAGTTCTGCGGATCGTAGAATCCCGGGCTACCGATGAGGTGACCACCGCCGTGCGTCCACAGCAGCGCTGGCGCGCCCGGCTTTTGGTTGCGCGGGGCCAGCAGACGGGCGCTGAACTTCTGCCCTTCGAACTCGCCATGGATTACGCGGACGTCGACGTCACGCTCCACGGCACGGATGTAGTCGTGGTTAGCAATGAGCTTGCTGATTGCCACGAATCCGCCGTCCGGAAGGAGATGCATGGGCAGGTACAGAGCAGGATGTCGCAGCTCCGGCGAAACCTCCTCCACGACTTTGTGGCGATTCCACGCGTAATAGGCGCACCCCGCTGCTAGGCCGATTCCGGTTCGCCAGGCACGCATTAGTTCTCCTCTGCTTCCTCAGCCAGTGACTCCTCGGTATCCGGCCCGGCCAACTCTGGGTCAGAGAACTCCTCATAAGCCGGCAAGATGACGGTCTCGATCAGGTGCTGGCGCTCCTCCTCCGTGCTGAAGGAGTTCTCCAGTGCCTTCACAGTGAGGTCGAAGAACTCTTCGAGTCCGTAGCCAAAGTGCTCGTTCAGCGCCAAGAACACGTCGTTGAGGTTGCCCTCGCTAGCGCTGCCTGCTGTGACCGCGCAGGTAAAACCGAGCTGCTGCAGAAGCGGCAGCGGGTGATCGCTGAACTCTTCGAAGGACAAAGGCTCGAAGGTAGCAGCCAGGTGGCGGTCACGAATCCATGCGGAGACCGTGCCCGGCTGGATGCCATCGAGGTCGGCGGTGAAGTCGTCGGGAAGCTGCGTCGCGTGCGCCAAGCGGGTGGCACCTGCTTGCACCGCCGCGGCCACGGCCTCGAACTCGAGGTCGCGCACGTCCACAACGAAGGGCACAAAATTCGCACGCAGATCAGCCACTACGTGTGGCTCGGTCTCGCCCTCGAGCACAAAGCCCACGACCCTGGAGCCCCTGCGGGCGCTGGCTGCCTGTGGCGCGCTGGTGAGCAGGAGCCGGGCATCAATTCCCGGCACCTCCAAGCCCGCGATGGCTGCCTCGAGGGCAGTCTCTGCCCCAAAGTCGAAGGCCTGCGGGTCGAAGCGAATCTCGGCATACACCACGTTTGCAGAGGCCAACTCCTCCACCGCCTGGGTCATCGCTGCGGTCAGGGCAGCGCTGTCTGCCGGTACCTGCTGCGGCGCAAAGACCGCGTCGAGCTCGACCTTGGGCAGCTGTGCCACCAGCTCCGGCACGGGATCTTTGTTTTCTGGGCTAATTAATGGTGCGTCATGCATAAGGAACATCCTAGGCACGGGCTTAAGATGTGTCATGTTATGAAAAACTTCATCACTACTGCCCTCGCCTCGGCCTGCCTCGTCGCCAGCACCCCGCTCGCCTTAGCTCAGGACACCGAGCCTAAGCCGGGCGACGCCGCAGAAATGAGCGCGGAAGCAGAGTCTTCTTCCATCCGTAGGGAAGCGCCCAATACCGATAACTGTCCCCACGCACTCAGGCCCGCCGAACCGGTGTCCACCTCCGAGCGCCTCGCCCCCGGCCAGCCCACCCCGACGCCGCTGCCCGCCGTGGAGTCATCTGAAAGCTGCGGCGTCACCGCGCCCCATGGTTTTGAGGTCAACAAGGACGTCGTCGCCTCCGCGTGGATGGTCAGCGACATCGACACCGGCGAAATCATCGCGATGAAGGACCCCAACGGCCGCTACCGCCCAGCATCAATCATCAAGGCGTTGCTGGCGCTCGTGGTCATCGACGAGGTTCCGCTCGACAAGAAGATCAAGGCCACCATGGAGGACGCCTCCATCGAAGGCTCCGCCGTGGGCATCGGCCCGGACGGCGAATACACCGTCGAGCAGCTCCTACAGGGCCTGCTCATGGCATCCGGCAACGACGCCGCACACGCCCTTGCGGGCCAGCTTGGCGGCGACGAGGAAGCGTCCAAGAAGGTCAACGCCCTCGCGAAGAAGCTCGGCACCCGCTCCACCCGCGCCGCCAGCTACTCTGGCCTTGACTCCGCAGGCATGTCCACGTCCGCGGAAGATATTTCCATCATTTACCGCGCTGCATTCCGCAACAAGACCTTTGCCCGCATCGTGGACACAGAACACGTCGAGTTCCCCGGCTGGGGCGAGCTGCCCGGTTACGAGCTGTGGAACGATAACGGCCTCTTCCTCAACGATCCAGACGGCATCGGCGGCAAGACCGGCTACACCGAGGACGCCCACCACACTTTCGTCGGCGCACTCGACCGCGGCGGCCGCCGCCTTCAGGCAGTCATCCTCGACACCACCGTCGAGCACGGCTTCCGCGCCTGGCAGCAGGCACAGATGCTGCTAGACGAAGCCTACAAGGTAAAGCCAGGCGAGGGAGTGGGCACGCTTTCCGACGCCGCCGCCCCCACTAGCAACACCTCTACCGCGACGAAGACAAAAGAGCCTGCACCGACGACGTCGCCAAGCGCATCTGCCCATAAAAAATCAGCCCTCGAGGGAATCGAAGGCTGGGCTGGCTGGGCCGTGGCCGCAATTGTGGCCCTGCTAGTTATCGTTAGCGCTGTTTTTTCACTACTTCGGCGTTAGCAAGCTTGTCATGCGCGCCAAGTAGGCCGTTTTCCTGCTTGATAGAGGTGGCGTAGAAGATAGCGGCGAAGAAGCTCACCACACTGCCCAGACCCGGCACGATGGTGATGGCGCGCCACCACTGACGCTTCAGCGACTGAACCCAGCTGAGTTTTTCGCCCGTGGTGGAATCGCGAACCTCGTAGCCCATAAGTTTCTTCACTGGGGTTCCGCCGAGAACCACCTCGAAGCCTACGCAATAGAGAATGGCACACAGCCCCATCAAAAACGAGGCAGAAAAAGTCGAGGTATCGGAGGCGAAAGCCAGCACCGGCGAGGCGATGATGCTGCAGACGAAGATGTCGGCGATAGCCATGATGGCGCGGGTGCTGGCCAAAGGGCGCTCCTGCGCAGAGGCTGCCGGGGTATAAGGGCTTGCCTGAAGCGCTGGCACAGAGGCTTGGTTGGGATGTGTGAAGGGATCGAACGGTGACTGCTGCGCCTGTGCAGTCGGTGCGAATCCGTACTGCTGCTGATTGGACTGCTGGAAGCTGTGCTGAACATTGAAGGGCCACTCACCATAAGCCGCTAGCTCGCTCAGCTGCGGCCACGTTGGGCGCAGCTGATCCTCGAGTCCCTGATCATAAGTCGCACGAATCTCTGGCGAAGACAAAATGGTATGCGCAATCTGCGCTTCCTGACGGCGATCATCGCCGATTTCAAACCCCATCTGTTCCAGACGTGCATCCTTCGCCGCCAATAAAATTCCCAGCTCACGGGAGGTGTTACGGCGGTCAAGGTCGAAGTGCTCATACAGGTCTGGGGCAAAGGAATCTGGAGTCATAGCAGGCAGTCTAAGTCAGGGATCGGAAACTTTTTGAACTACGGGGAATGCTACTTACGGCGCAGCAGCGCAGCAACGCCCGCGGCGGCTGCACCAAGCGCGGCGCCCGCGCCCAAGGTCACACCGGTGGACGGGCCAGACTTGACCTCGTTGCGCACGCGGATGATGGCCGGCTCCGGCACTGGCGGCTCAGCCAGCTCCATGGATTCCTCGGTGGTTGCAGTCCACGCGGAGACGTACAGAACAACGCGCCAGATCAGGTACATCACGACCATGAGCACGATGACTGGACCGAATACCGCACCGGCCGGGTTGCCCGAAGCTGAGGACATGATGACGGTGGACAGCTGCTTGATGGCCTCGAAGGCCACCGCGCCGATAGCTGCGCCCTTCAGTCCTGACTTGGTCGGCACGTCGGTGCGCGGCAGGAAGACAATCATCCACCAGAACACCAGGAAGTTGGCCACCAAGCCGATCACGATGCCGGCCAAGACCAGCACTGCATCCATCCCCGGGAAGGACTCAATGCCGACCCACTCGAAGACCTTCTGAGTCAGTCCAGAGGAACCCGCAGCGGTTACGCCGAAGGCGATGATGAGCGCCACCAGCAGGCCGATGAGGCCCAACAGGTCGCTGAGCTTCTGCGTAAAGAAGTTGCCCTGGGTCTCGTTTGGGTCCTTATCCCACATCGCGGAGATGCCGATGCGCAGGTTATTCATCCAGCCCAGGCCGGACCACAGGGTGGTCAAACCACCGATGCCGTACATAGCGCCGCGCTGGGCGATGGCGGTCTCAAGGAGCTCATTGAGGGTGTCGCCCAACTCGCCGGACACGGAGTTCGAGATCTGGTCCTGCACTTGCTGCATGAGGTCTGGGCGGGTAGCCAAAACTGTGGCCGCGCCAGCAACCGCAAGCATGAACAGTGGGAAGATTGCCAGCACTGAGAAGTAGGTAATGCCGGCGGAAAACTGGTTGCCGCCCTGCTCGCCATAGCGCCCCAGCATGCGCATGATGTGGTCAACGAAGGGGGATTTCTCCCTCACCTTGTCCACAGGACCCGGATCATCGGCATGTGCGCGCTCGATGCCGTAATCGTCCGTTTTTGATTGATCTGTCTGAGTGGAGGTAGCCACGGGCAGTCAGTCCTTTACAAATTTTCACTAATAAGTTCGGACTACCCAGGTTAGCGTGACTACGCACCACCGTGCAGATTACTTGCGCAGGCGGGGGAGGAAACCAACCGCCTTGTAGACCTTTTCCACGAGCGGTTCCGCAACCTCAGAAGCTCGCTCAGCGCCCTGCGCAAGCAGTCGCTCCAGCTCACCGCGGTCAGCCATGAGCTCCTCATAGCGTGCCTTGAGCGGCGCAGTGAAGGCCTCCAGAGCCTCGGCGGTGTCCACCTTCAGGTGGCCGTAGCCCTTGCCCTCGTACTTGACCACAATGTCGTCGATCTTCTCCCCCGTCAGCGCGGACTGGATGACCAAAAGGTTGGACACGCCCGGCTGAGTCTCGCGGTCGAAAGCCACCACACCAAGGTCATCGGTCACAGCGGACTTGATGCGCTTAGCCGAGGTCTTCGACTCATCCAGCAGGTTGATGATGCCCTTCGGGTTGGCGCCCGACTTCGACATCTTGGCAGTCGGCTCCTGCAGGTCATAAATCTTGGCCGAGTCCTCCGGAATGAACGGCTCCGGAACGCGGAACGTCTCGCCGTACTTATTGTTGAAACGCTCCGCGAGGTTGCGGGTCAGCTCCAAGTGCTGACGCTGATCCTCCCCCACCGGCACGTAGTTCGGGGAGTATAGGAGGATATCCGCCGCCATGAGCACCGGGTAGGTAAACAGACCAACAGTGGTGCGGTCAGTGCCCTGCTTAGCGGACTTGTCCTTGAACTGCGTCATGCGGGAGGCCTCACCAAAGCCGGTCAGGCACTGCAGGACCCAGGTCAACTCAGTGTGGGCCGGGACGTGGGACTGCACGAACAGCGTGGACTTCTCAGGGTCAATGCCCAGTGCGATGAGCTGAGCGGCACCAGCAACGGTACGGTTGCGCAGCTCCTCTGGGTTCTGCTCCACGGTGATGGCGTGCAGGTCCGGGATGAAGTAGAACGCGTCATAATCGTTCTGCAGATCAATCCACTGCTTGAGCGCTCCCAAGTAGTTTCCCAGGTGGTAGGAATCTGCCGTGGGTTGAATACCGGAAAGTACGCGGGAGATGTTCTGCTCAGTCATGGTTGACTAGTCTACCCTTGCGGCACGCCCGCCAAGTGGTTGGCTGCGCCAAGGTGTTGCAGGGCATCATCGATGATGGAAACCAAGCGCACTCCCCTACTCACGTGCGGAGTCCAGTTGGTGTCGACGATGTCGTCGAGGGCGGCGTCGGAAAGCGTGGCGCAATAGTCGCGCACCGCCTCAAGGGTGGTGCGGACGTAATCACGCACTGCGCTTAGCGACGCCTCATCTACCGCAATCGCCCGCGCCTCCTCCGGGGTCTGCCCGTAGCCCATGGAATCCGGCAGCGCGATGTCGAAGCGCTCCCACACCTCGGGCTCACCAGTCAGGGCTACGAGCTGAATGTCCGCCATGCGGCCGGTATGCCACAGCAACCAAGCAATCGAATTCGGGTGCCCACCCAGATGGGCGTTGGCCTGCTCGACGGAAACCTCCGGCAGTGCATCAAGCGTGTCGATGGGGCGCTGGGCTAGATCAAGAAGAACGTTCACAAGACCCAGGCTAGCTCCCCTTAGCTCGATACAGAGGCAGCCTGATAATCGGCGAAGTTATCTACGTCATCAATGACGGTAAAACTATTGAGAAAATTTTGCCTAGAGTCGTAAATAACCCCGGTGTTTCACTCCTGCTTTCGGCCCAAGGTTAACATGTTCACAGTGAGCCGACACGTGGAGCAGCCACAAAGCAACGAGGCGGCAGTTCGAAGAGCTTATAGTCGGTGTAACGACATAAAAAATCCCCACTAGGCAGCGTCTGTTCTTTCAGACGAACCTAATGGGGGAGACTCTCACCTGCGGGTGAGTGCTTTAGCAGCAAATGCAAGCTTAGAGCTTGCGAGAAGTCGGCGCGTGAACGTCGAGCATAATTGCCCAACCAGCGACCATGAACGCGCCGCCGACGCCCTGGAGGATGATCGGAGCCAGGAATGCGAAAGACGGACCGATGATGGTCCACCACCAGATACCCAGGCCGAGCAGGACGGCGCCGAGCACGAAGTAAATAATTGCGCGGGTCATGAGGTTCTCCGTTTTAAGAATCTAAGATTTTGAGACTCACACAGCTTAGCACCGTCTAGCGGTACTGCACCAGCAAAGGCGAGTGATCCGACCAGCGTTGTTCCACCGTGGGTGCCTTTTCGACCCAGGTTTTCTCCGCGCGCTCCAGCATTACCTTGGTGGCAGCCTGGTAGTCGATGCGCCAGCCAGCGTCGTTATTGAACGCTTGGCCGCGGTAGGTCCACCAGGTGTACGGACCGTCAGCATCGGGGGCAAGGCGCCTGGCGACGTCGTACCACTGCACGGCGTCCTCCCCCGGAACGCGGGCTGACCAGTCGGTCTTCGTGGCGTAGTCGATCACGCCGAGGTAGTCCCCAAGGCCCTTCTTGTCCTGTGGCAGCTCATCCGGAAAGGAGCCAAACACGTGGTCCATGAACGCACGCTCCTCAGGCAGATGACCGGACTTCTTCTCATTGGACTTGTTGTTCTTGAGATCCTGCGCTCGGTGGCAGATGTTCCAGTCGCCACCGATAACGGCCTGCGGATAAGTCGCGGCCAAGTCGGCGAGGACCTCCGAGAACTCGTCGAGGAAGAGGTACTTCTCGTCCTGCTTCGGGGAATCAGTATCGCCAGACGGCAGGTACAGGGAGGCCACGCGTACCGGGCCGCCCTCGGCGTCGACAGTCGCGGCGATGAGGCGACCGGACTCGGAGAAGGACCCGAAGCCAACTGAGACGTCGCTCAGCGGCGTGCGCGAAAGAATGCCCACGCCCGCGCGGCCCTTCGCGGCGGACTCGGCCTGGACCAAGTGCCAGCCGGCCTCAAGAGCGGGCGCGAGTGCCTTCTGGGTTTCCTTCGGATTCGCGCGAACTTCTTGCATGAGGACCACGTCGGCGGTGGTCTCCTCGAGCCAGACATTCATTCCCGGGTTATTTTCATTGCGCTGCTTGCAGGCGGCGCGGATGCCGTTGACATTGACGCTCGCAATAGTAAAAGTCATGCGCGCTAGTCTACTTGCGCGCAAAAGGAACAAGACCACCCCACCGTGTGCTGGGTGTTAGCTCTGTTCGATGATCTTTACATACACGCCACTACGCTTGGCGGTGACCTGGGAAACGATCCACACGATGAAGCCCAGCGAGGCGAGGACGACGCCCACCAGGGAGGTAGCGTTGTAGTTGAAACCGGCGCCCACCACGAGGCCGCCGAGGGCCGCACCCATGGCGTTGGCGATGTTGAGCGCGGACTGGTTCAGCGCGGAGGCGAGGGTCTGGGCGTCGCCAGCAACGATCATGAGGCGCAGCTGCAGCGACGGGATGAGGACCGCGCCGAAGAAGGCGAGAACGCCGAACGCGATGGTCGCTAGCCAGAGATTGTGCGCGCCGAAGTAGAACACCAGGGACGTCGCCACGAGGAATACGAGGGCGAAAAGGATGGAGTATTCGGTGTTGCGGTCAGACAGCGCACCGCCGACGCCGTTGCCAATGGTCATGCCGATGCCATAAACCATGAGCACTGCCCAGGTCCAGTGATCCGGCATTCCGGCGACTTCGGTCATGGTCCAGGTGATGTAGGTGTAGACCGCGAACATGCCGCCGAATCTGACGATGCCCATGATGACCGACAGCCAAACCTGCAGGTTCTTCAGCGCGCCGAGCTCGGTGGAGATGTCAGTGGACGGCATCTCCGTCATGTGCGGGAAGAGGAAGTATAGCAAGACCATCGTTGCCAGCGCGAGGATGACCACGAGGAAGTAGGCAGCGTGCCAGCCCAGGTTCTGGCCGAGTGCCTGGGCCGCGGGAACGCCCATAACAGTGGCCACGGCCAGGCCCATGCCGATGGCAGCCATTGCCTTACCGCGACCGCCCTTCGGCGCCATGGCGGCGGCGGACAGGTTGGCCACGGAGAAGTACGCGCCGTGCGGCAGACCTGCAATGAAGCGAGCGGCCAGCAGCGTGGCGTAGTTCGGCGCCAAGGCGGTGAGCAGGTTGCCCACGAGGAGGAAACCAATGAGCAAGATGATGAGGCGGCGGCGCGGCAGCTTGCCCGTCACGGCTGAGATAACGGGAGCGCCGACGACGACGCCGATGGCGTAGACGGTGATTAGTGTCGAGGCGGTGTCTTCCGTAATGCCAAAGTCACCCGCGATGAGCGGCAGCAGACCCATGGAGACGAACTCCGTGGTGCCGATGGAAAAGGCACCCAGCGCCAGGGCGAGCGTGACGAGGGTGCGGCGGGTCGACGAGATTTCAGTTTGGCGGGGCACGCGCGGTTGGTCGGCGCGGTCGTGGTTGTTTTGGGAGCTTACGGAGACAGAATTCACGAGCGGAGACCTTAGCGCGCGGGAGGGATCCTTCGTAAGCCACGGCCGCCCAAATGTGCTTTTCCCACATCATGATGGGTTTATGCCACACATCACAGAGGTCAAATTACACAACACGAGTGTGGTGCAATAGTCTTGCCTAAGTTAGAAAAGCTTTACCTACATTTCAAAGGAGTTCCCTAGTGCGAGCACAACGCATCATCGCCACCGTCGCGGCAGCGGCCACCATCTTCACTTTGGCAGCCTGCTCCTCGGACAGCTCTTCCACTGGAGAGAACAACTCCGCGTCGTCGTCTAACTCCGCGGATTCCGCCGCATTCCCGGTGACCATCAAGCACGCGTTCGGCGAGACCACCATCGAGAAGGCACCAGAGCGCGTGGCTACCGTGGGTTGGGCTAACCACGAGGTTCCTTTGGCGCTGGGCGTTGTCCCAGTGGGCATGTCCAAGACCACGTGGGGAGACGATGACAACAACGGCGTCTTGCCGTGGACCGAGGAGAAGCTAAAGGAGCTCGGCGCGGAGACTCCGGTCCTCTTTGATGAGACCGACGGCATCCCGTTCGAGCAGGTCGCTGACACCCAGCCGGACGTCATCCTCGCTTCCTACTCCGGTCTGACGCAGGAGGACTACGACACCCTGTCCAAGATTGCTCCGGTCGTGGCCTACCCGGACGTCGCGTGGGCGACCTCCCTCGAGGACATGATTGAGATGAACGCTGAGAGCATCGGCAAGAAGGACGAGGGCGAAAAGCTCATCAAGGATCTCGATGCCCAAACCGAAAAGGCCCTGGACAAGTACCCGGCTCTCAAGGACAAGAAGGTCCTGTTCACCGCCTTCGGCGGCACCACCGATGCTTCCAAGATCGGCTTCTACACCACCGACGACCCACGCATGGGCTTCCTAGCCGAGCATGGCCTAGGCACCCCGGACATCGTGGAAAAGAACTCCGAGAACGCCGAGCAGTTCTGGGTCGAGGTCTCCGCTGAGAAGCCAGAAGAGTTCAACGACGTTGACCTCATCGTGGCCTACTCCACCGGAAACGCCGACGATGACAAGAAGACCCTCGAGGAGATGCAGAAGGATCCGCTCAAGGGCAAGATCCCGGCAGTTCAGAAGGGCAACGTGGTCTTCCTCGAGAACGGCCCGCTGGGCGCTTCGGCGAACCAGTCCCCGCTGTCTATTCCGTGGGGCATCGACAAGTACTTCGAGCAGCTGAACTCCGGTCTGCAGGCTTAAATCACGTGGCGGCCAAGAAAATCGCCGTCATCATCGGACTCTTAGCCGCCACCGCTCTCGCAGTGGTGGCTTCGGTCATGTTTGGCGTGCGCACAATTTCCCCTTCCGACGCCCTCTCGGCCCTCGGCGGTTCGACCGCGACAGCCAGTGAGGCCGCCGCATATTTGCGTGTCCCACGCACCGTGTTGTCGCTCTTCGTCGGTGCCGCGCTCGCCATGTCCGGAACCACGTTCCAGGCCATGACCCGCAACCCGCTCGCCGACCCTGGCATCTTCGGTGTCCTCTCCGGCGCCGCGCTGGCCGTCGTGGTGGGCATCGCGTTCTTCGGGCTCTCTCGCCCCGTGCCCACGATGATCGTGGCGATTATCGGCTCCTTCGCTGCCGCCTCCTTCGTCTACGTCGTCGGCTCCCTAGGCCGCGGCGGCGCCACGCCGCTCAAGCTCACACTCTCAGGCGCTGCCACGGCCGCCGCGTGTTCCAGCATGGTCAGCGCCGTGCTGCTCCCGCGCACCGACGTCATGGACAAGTTCCGTTTCTGGCAAATCGGCTCCGTCGGTGGCGCACAGTGGTCCCAAATTAGTATGGCCGTGCCGTTCCTCGTCATCGGCCTCATCATTGTTCTGGCCTGCGCCACGGGACTTAACGCACTTGCGCTTGGCGACGACGTCGCTACCGGCCTCGGCATCAACGTTGTGCGTACGCGCTTGTTCTCCGCCGTGGGCGCGGTCATTCTGTGCGGTACTGCCACCGCGATTGCTGGCCCCATCGCTTTCGTAGGCCTCATCGTCCCCCACGTCATGCGCCTAGTGCTCGGCACCGACCACCGCCTGCTGCTGCCCATGACCGGCCTGGCCGGCGCCTTCCTGTTGGTGGCGGCGGACACGGTGGGGCGCGTCGTCGCCAAGCCGAGCGAGGTCGCCGTGGGCATCCTCACCCCACTTCTAGGCGCACCGCTGTTCATCTGGATTGTCCGCCGAACCAAGGTGCGTGATCTCTAATGCCGAATCAAACCTCCTCGGCTCCCACCTCCGCGACGTTGCAACAGCAACGCCACGCCCGCGCGCGTTCCTTTGCCTGGCGCCTGAGCATGCTCGCCGTCATCATCGTGGTTTTGTGGGCCACCAGCCTCATGGTGGGCGAGACCTTCTATGGTCCGGGCAAGGTGCTTCGTGTTGTTTTCGGTGAGACCGTCCCCGGCGCGTCCTTTACGGTCGGCGACCTGCGCCTGCCGCGTGCCACCGTAGCCGTCGCCGCGGGCATCGCTTTCGGTATCGCCGGCGTGACTTTCCAGACCATGCTGCGCAACCAGCTGGCCTCCCCCGACATCATCGGTATCTCCTCCGGTGCCTCCGCCGCGGGCATCACGGCGATTGTGTTTTATAACGTCTCCCAGACCACCGTGTCTTTGGTTTCGCTGGTGTGCTCGCTGACGATCGCCGCGCTGATTTACCTGCTGTCGCTGAAGTCTGGTTTCACCGGCACGCGCCTTATTCTCATCGGCATCGGTATGTCGGCGATTCTGCAGGCGTGGACCAACTTCGTGCTGTCGAAGGCCCCGTCCTACGACCTGCCTACGGCCACACGTTGGATCACGGGCTCGCTCAACACCATGTCCTGGGAGCGCGGCCTGCCACTTCTTCTTACGGTGCTGATCATCGCGCCCGTCATGATTTTCTTGGGTCACCAGCTCAACGTTTTGCGGCTTGGCGACGACCTCGCCGTCGGCCTTGGCCTGCGGCTCAACGTTGTGCGCGTTTCGGCAATCGTGGGCGCGGTAATCCTCATTGCGGTGGCCACGGCGTCGACAGGCCCGATTGCCTTCGTGGCATTCATGGCCGGGCCGATTGCCACCCGCCTGTTTAAGGCTGGCCCCTCCATGATCGCCCCTGCCGGTGCGGTGGGCGCCATCCTGGTGCTCGTCGCTGACATGGCTGGTCAATACTTCTTTGGCACCCGCTACCCCGTCGGCGTCATCACCGGCGTGCTCGGTGCGCCATTCCTTATTTACTTGCTCACTCGCTCGAATCGTTAGGACTGTCATGCACAAACCTGCTCAGCTCACCGCGAAGGACATCTCCCTCGGATACGGCGAGCGCGACATCATCACCGGGCTCAGCGTCGACATCGCACCTGGCAAGGTGACCTCCATCGTGGGCCCCAACGGCTGCGGCAAGTCCACCTTGCTGCGCTCGCTGTCCCGCCTGCTCAGGCCCACCGGCGGCGAGATTTTCCTTGACGGCAAAGCCATCTCCGAGATTCCCACCAAACAGCTGGCTGCCTCGCTGGGCCTACTGCCGCAGTCTCCCATCGCCCCAGACGGCATCGTGGTGGCGGACCTCGTGGGCCGCGGCCGCACCCCACACCAGGGGCTGCTCGGCCGCTGGAGCCAGGAAGACTACGACATCGTGCAGGAATCCATGGAGATGACCGGGGTGGCTGAACTCGCGGAGCGCTCCATCGACGAACTCTCCGGCGGCCAGCGCCAGCGCGTGTGGATCGCCATGGCACTCGCCCAGCGCACCGACATCCTGCTGCTCGACGAGCCCACCACCTACCTCGACATCAAACACCAGCTCGAGGTCCTCGACCTGCTCGTCGAACTCAACGAGACCCACGGCACCACCATCGCCATGGTCATTCACGACCTCAACCTGGCCGCCCGCTACTCCGACGAACTTATCGCGGTCTCAAACGGCAACGTCTACGCCCAGGGAAGCCCCCAAGACGTCATGACGCAGCAAACGGTCAAGGACGTCTTCGGCGTGGACTCCGTCATCGTCGAAGACCCAGTCTCGGGGCTTCCGGCCGTCATGCCCATTGGTAAGAGAAAGGTAAAGTAATGCCCTACCAGCCATTCCGCGCCACTGTCTTGGACTCTGTGCGCATCTCCCCCAGCTTCCAACGAGTACGCCTCACCGGCCTGACAGAGATGGGCCCCTCCGGCGTCATCCGTGACCTGCGCATTAAGCTCATCATCCCCGGCGCCCACGGCCTGCCGGAGCTTCCCGCCACGGAAGACTGGTACGCCGCTTGGCAGCAGCTCGATCCGGCCACCCGTGGCGCAATGCGCACCTACTCCGTGCGCGAGCTCGACCGCGAACGCGGCATCCTCACTATCGACTTCGTGCTGCATACCGCGCCTGGTGAAACGGGCCCGGCATCCACGTGGGCGTCGACAGCCGTGCCCGGCGATAAAATCCACGTCATCGCCCCACACTCCTGCGACGAATCCGGCCCCGGCATCGAGTTCCAGCCCGGCGAGGCCCGCGAGGCCCACGTCTTCGGCGATGAGACCGCCCTGCCTGCCATCGCCCGCATCCTCGACGAGTGGCCCGACGGGCTTAGCGGCAGCGTGCACATCGCGGTGCCCTACTTCCAGGACGCCCAGGCCCTCGCCGCTCCTGCCGGCGTCACCGTCGAGTTCCTCCCGCACGGTGGCAAAGCCACGCTTATCGACGCCCTCTCCTCCCTCACCGGCATCGACCCCGCCCCGGACACCCCACAACAGGCCACCCCTGAGCGCGAAGTTCTCTGGGAGACCCCAGGCTTTTCTGCTTCAGGCGAAGAGCTCGGCACCCGTGCCGCGGACGGTGCGTATTGGTGGATAGCGGGCGAAAGCGGCGTCGTCAAGCGCATGCGTCGCATGCTGGTCAAGGAGGCAGGCGTGCCGCGCTCGGCGGTGTCCTTCATGGGCTATTGGAAGCGTGGGGTCTCTGAGGGGTAATTGCCCGCACAGCTGTAACAAGACAGGTATCCTGTTAGGTTGAAACATTTTCGAACTATTAGGAGAAACATGTCTAAGATCATCTGGACCCGCACGGACGAAGCTCCGCTGCTCGCCACCTACTCTTTCAAGCCGGTCGTTGAGGCTTTTGCCTCCACCGCGGACATCGAGGTTGAGACCCGCGATATCTCCCTGGCTGGCCGTATCCTGGCTCAGTTCCCAGAGCGCTTGGGTGAGAAGAAGGTCGAAGACGCACTGGCTCAACTCGGCGAGCTGGCTAAGACGCCGGAAGCAAACATCATCAAGCTTCCGAACATCTCCGCTTCCCTGGTACAGCTGAAGAAGGCTATCGCCGAGCTGCAGGCTGACGGTTTCGACATTCCGGATTACGAGGACGCTCCAGAGAAGTACGCCGTTGTTACCGGTTCCGCTGTGAACCCGGTTCTGCGCGAGGGCAACTCCGACCGCCGCGCACCGATTGCTGTGAAGAACTTCGCTAAGAAGTACCCGCACAAGATGGGCGCTTGGACCGCTGATTCCAAGACCAACGTTGCCACCATGTCTGATAACGACTTCCGCCACAACGAGAAGTCCGTCATCATGCCGGCTGATGACACCCTGACCATCAAGCTCAATGACACCGTCCTGCTCGAGGGCCTCAAGGTTCTCAAGGGCGAGGTTATCGACGGCACCTTTATCTCCGCCAAGGCTCTCGACGAGTTCCTTAAGGCTCAGGTGGCTCGCGCTAAGGAAGAGGGCGTTCTCTTCTCTGCTCACCTGAAGGCCACCATGATGAAGGTCTCCGACCCAATCATCTTCGGCCACGTGGTCCGCGCGTTCTTCGCAGATGTTTATGACAAGTACGGAGAGGAGCTGCTCGCAGCTGGTCTCAACGGTGAGAACGGCCTCGGCGCTATCTACGAGGGCCTGAAGTCCCTCGAGAATGGCGAGGAGATCAAGGCCGCATTCGACGCTGCTCTCGAAAACGGCCCGGACCTGGCTATGGTGAACTCCGCTAAGGGCATCACCAACCTGCACGTTCCTTCCGACGTCATCATCGACGCTTCCATGCCGGCCATGATCCGCACCTCCGGCCACATGTGGAACAAGAACAACGAGGAACAGGACACCCTCGCTGTTATCCCGGATTCCTCCTACGCTGGCGTTTACCAGGCTGTTATCGAGGACTGCAAGGCTAATGGCGCATTCGATCCGTCCACCATGGGTACCGTTCCAAACGTCGGCCTGATGGCTCAGAAGGCTGAGGAGTATGGCTCCCACAACAAGACCTTCAAGGTGCCGGAGAACGGCACCGTGCAGGTGACTAACTCCGCTGGCGACGTCCTCATCGAGCACGACGTCGAGGCTGGTGACATCTGGCGCGCATGCCAGACCAAGGACGCTCCGATCCAGGACTGGGTCAAGCTAGCTGTTAACCGCGCACGCCTGTCCGGTATGAAGACCATCTTCTGGCTGGACCCAGAGCGCGGTCACGACGCCAACCTCATCACCCTGGTGGAGAAGTACCTGAAGAATCACGACACCGAGGGCTTGGACATCTCCATCGCTTCCCCGGTTGAGGCAACCAAGATCTCCATCGAGCGCATCCGTAAGGGCGAGGACACCATCTCCGTCACCGGTAACGTGCTGCGTGACTACAACACCGACCTCTTCCCGATTCTCGAGCTCGGCACCTCCGCAAAGATGCTGTCTGTGGTTCCGCTGATGGCTGGCGGCGGCCTCTTCGAGACCGGTGCAGGCGGATCCGCTCCGAAGCACGTGCAGCAGGTTGAGGAAGAAAATCACCTGCGTTGGGACTCCCTGGGTGAGTTCCTCGCACTGGCTGAGTCCTTCCGCCACGAGCTCAACGCTCACGGCAACGCTAAGGCAGGCGTGCTTGCCGACGCCCTCGACAAGGCCACCGAGACCCTCCTCGACGAGGGCAACTCCCCGTCCCGCAAGGTCGGTGAGAACGACAACCGTGGTTCTCACTTCCACCTGACCCTGAACTGGGCCAAGGAGCTGGCTGCACAGTCTGACGACGCCGAGCTGGCCGAGACCTTCAAGCCGGTTGCTGAGGCCCTGGAGGCCAAGGCTGGCGAGATTGAGCAGGCGCTTCTCGACGTCCAGGGTTCCCCCGTCGACCTCGGCGGCTACTACGCCCCGAACGAGGAGAAGCTCAACCAGACCATGCGCCCGGTTGCTGCCTTCAACGAGATCATTGACGGCCTGAAGAAGTAATTCTGCGCAAGACGCTTAACAAAAGACCGCTTCGTCTCCTCCCTGGAGTTCGAGGCGGTCTTTTCTTGCTTCATTAGCCACAAACCGGCCCAAATCAACAGATTCGGACGCTATTTTCCCCCGTTGAGCTGCGAGAACTTTTTCTTGACTGTTTCTTGCTTCTTAAGCCTGATATCGAGCAGATCCCCATCCTGCGGCACCGAAAACGTCAACTATTTAAAAAGTTTTTCAATCCGCGGGAACCGAGAAGCCATCACCTCCGACTAGTAGTGCAGCTGATATCAGCGCCTGTCCATCGCCCGTCTTGAGCGCTCGGAAGCATTCATCCTTAGGCACTCGCCACGGGCCCTACCTGTACATACTGAAAAGAGCACTACATATGAGTCGGACGGCTCTGCAATCTTTCATTCAACGCATCCATTTCTACGGCGGCATGTTCGTCGGCCCCTTCATCCTCGTCGCGGCATTGACTGGCTGCCTCTATGCCATTGCCCCCACCTTGGAAAAGGTAGCCTATCGCGATGTCATGAACGTTCCGGCGGTCGAGCACCCGCTCAGCCTCGAGGAGCAAATCCAGGCCGCGCAACACGAGCACCCAGATATGCCTGTGACCCAGGTGTGGCCCGCTACCACGCCCACGGACTCCACCCGCGTGCTGGTTAGTGACCCGGGAATTGATGAAAGCCTCCAGCGAACCGTCTTCATCAACCCCGCCAACGCTGAAGTTATCGGGGACTACCCAACCTACTCCGGACTGGGTGAGATGCCGCTGCGCCGTTGGATTTCCTCCCTGCACGAAAGCTTCCACCTGGGCAAGGTCGGTGAGCTCTACTCGGAGCTGGCCGCCTCCTGGCTGTGGGTCATGGCCTGCGGCGGGCTCTACATGTGGTGGATTCGCCGCCGCCCCAAGAACAAGGCAACCGCGAAATCCACGCAACAGCAGCCGAAGCGCTCCGCACGCTCGAAGGCTACGCGCCTCCACTCCACCATCGGTGCCTGGATATTCATCGGCTTGCTTGGACTGTCTGCTACTGGCATCACCTGGTCGGGCCTGGCCGGCGACAATGTCAACTCCCTCGTGGAACGTATGCACTGGAAGGCCACCCCCATTGAAACTGCCCTCCCCGGCGCAAGTACAGAAACGCATGAGCACACCGGCCACGAAGGCCATGAGGGACATGGCGGCCACATGAGTGGGACGTCGGAAAGCGCCAGCGTGGCTGCTGAGGCTGAGCGCGTCCTCGCCACCGGCCGCGCCGAGGGACTGACCGGCCCGCTGCGCCTGTACCCGCCGGAGGACGCCCACTCCGCCTGGCAGGTCAGCGAGCGTTGGGTCGAATGGCGCACCACCTCCGATGCTATTTCCGTGGACGGCTCCACCGGTGAGGTCATCGACCGCCAGCCTTTCTCCAGCCTTCCGTTGTTTAGCAAGCTCAGCAGCTGGGGCATCTACCTGCACATGGGCATCATGTTCGGCCTACCGCTGCAGATCGCGCTGTTCGCGCTGGGCCTGGCTATCGCCGCCCTCGTGGTCTTGGGCTATTACATGTGGTTCAAGCGCCGCCCCCGCTTCGTGCCGGGCTCGATGAAACAGTTCTCTTGGGCCACCACGGCGCTCGGCGCTGTCTTTGCCGCCACCGTCGGCGCCTTCCTTCCGCTGTTGGGCATCACTCTGGCCGCGTTCCTTGTTCTTGACGTCATCCTCATGAACCGCCCCACCACGCCAACGCGAGCACAGGAACCCGAGTTGCTTCCCACGAGCTAGATAGTGAAAGCCATCACATAGAGCGGGGCTAATGGGTACAGTGTTCATCTATGACTAACCCATTACTCCACCCTTCGCCACTGCCCTACCAGCTTCCGCCCTTCGCAGACATCAAGGTAGAGCACTTCCGCCCCGCCTTCGACGAGGCACTCGAGCGCCATCGCTCCGAAATCGCCGCCATTGCTGATAATTCCGCCGCCCCCACGTGGGAAAACACCGTCGAAGCATTGGAGCGCTCCGGCCAGGACTTGGACCGCGTCATGGCCGTCTTCGGCAACCTCTCCGGCACCGACGTCACCGATGAGATGGAGGAGATTGCCGCCGATATCTACCCCCGCCTCGCCGCGCACTATGACGGCATGTATCAAAACGAAAAGCTCTACGCGCGCATCAAGGAGGCAAAGTCGCTTGACGACGACCCCGAAGGCCACCGTCTCCACGACCACCTCCTGCGGACCTTCAAGCGCAAGGGCGCGGATCTCGACGCCGCCGGCAAGTCCCGCCTCTCCGACATCAACCAACGCCTGTCCGCACTCTCGGAGGAATTCGGCCGCAACCTCATGGCCTCTACTCGCGCGAAAGCCGTTGAGTTCAGCGAGGAGGAACTCGAGGGGTTGCCCGCCGAACGCATCGCCTCCGCCAAAGCCGATGCTGAGGCGCTGGGCCGCGAAGGCTATGTCATCCCGCTAGAGCTGCCGACCGTGCAATCAGAGCTGAGCCGTCTGGCGCGGGAGGATGCGAGGGGGAGGTTGTATGGGGCGTCGGCAAGCAGGGGCTCCGAGAACAACATCCCAGGTCTCATCGAGGCCGTCCAGCTGCGCGCCGAACGCGCCGAGCTGTTGGGCTTTGCCTCCCATGCCGACTACGTGATCGCCGAAGAAACCGCTGCGACTGCCGACGCCGCCCGCACCATGCTCTTCGACCTCGCCCCCGCCGCCGCGGCCAACGCCGAAGGCGAGCAGAAGCTCCTCGCAGAGGAAGCAACACTCAACGGCCAGGGCTTCACCGCCGCCGACTGGCCGTATTGGGAATCTAAGGTCCGCGCCCGCGATTTCTCCCTCGATGAGGAAGAACTGCGCAAGTACTTCCCGCTGGACCAGGTCCTAGAGAAGGGCGTCTTCGCCGCCGCTGAGCGCCTTTACGGCATCACCGTCGTCCCGCGCGAGGACCTGCAGGGCTACGCCGAGGGCGTACGCGTGTGGGAAGTCTTCGACGCGGGCCAGGAGCCCGAAGCTGACCGCGACAACGGCATCGGCTTGTTCGTCACCGACTACTTCGGGCGCCCCACCAAGCGCGGCGGCGCCTGGATGAGCGAGTTCGTTGGCCAGTCTGGGTTGTTGGGCCGCAAGCCGGTCATCGTCAATGTCATGGGCATCACCAAGCCTGCCGACGGCTCCCAGCCGCTGCTGAGCCTCGACGAGCTGCACACCGTCTTCCACGAGTTCGGCCACGCTTTGCACGGGCTGCTTTCCGACGTCCGCTACCCCACCTTCGCCGGCACCAACGTCCCGCGCGATTGGGTGGAGTTCCCCTCGCAGATCAACGAGAACTGGGCATTAGAGCCGGCACTGGTGAAGCGTTACGCGCGCCATGTTGATACCGGCAAGGTTATCTCCGACGAGATGCTCGCAGCAGTCACGGCTGCCAGCGAGTTCGGTCAGGGATTCGGCACGGTGGAGTACTTGGCGGCGTCGATTGTGGACTTGGCGTGGCACTCGCTCTCACACGAGGAAGCTGCCCAGCTCACGGCCGCGGACATCGAACAGTTTGAAAAGGACGCGCTGACCAAGGCCGGGCTGAACAACCCGCTCATCGCGCCGCGTTACCGCTCGACGTACTTCAATCACATCTTCGCCGGCGGTTACTCCGCGGGCTACTACTCCTACCTGTGGGCTGAGGTCCTCGACGCCGACGGCTTCTCCTGGTTCAAGGAAGTCGGCGCGGCAGACTCGGCCGACGGGGACGATGCTAAAGCCCGCGCAGCTGGCCAAAAGTTCCGCGAACTCATCCTGTCTAAGGGCGCCTCGCGCGATTTCACCGAGGTCTACCGCGAGCTGCGGGGACGCGACAAGGACGTGCAGCCCTTGCTGCGCCGCCGCGGTTTGTTGGGCTCTTAACTAGCCAGCTAGCTTGCGAATGTGTATAACTTGCGGCGAGCTCCTGAGTTATCCACAAATTTGGCCTCTCGCGAAAACTGACTATTGAAGCGGGCTTGACCGCGCTTTAGCGTTGAGGTCATGAGATTACAGTCCTTCTTCGCCGCACTCGGCCGGGCCATTGACCTGATGGCCGAGTGCGCGGGCATGTCTGAATCCGATCTGTTGGCATTAGGAGCCGCGCCTGCCGACGCCGCCGAGCTTCTCGCCCTCCATCACTCCTACTTCGGGCCCACGCACTCCACCAAGAAGCAGCGCACGGCGGTAGCAGCGGCGCGCAGCCGCGGCCATGGGCTGGTTACGCTGCGGCAAATTGAGTCTTTCGTGGCCAAGGTTCGCGACCATAACAAGGCCTGGGACCTGCGCGTGGAACTGTGCCAGACCAGCGCCGAGCTGGTGGAAAAGGTTGCGCGCAAGCGCCTGCGCGAGTGGCGCAAGCCCCGCGAGTACGCCGAGCGCGCGAAGCTGACCCAGCATGGCAACGGCTTGGCCACGTTGACTGTGACGGCGGATTCTATGCAGCTAACCGACGTATTCCAGGGCATCGACCAGCAGCGTCCCGGCGAGAGCTTTCTGGAAAACCTCGACGGCAAAGGCGTGAAAACTGAGGTCATGACCATGGCGGTGCTGCAGGTCGACGACTATGCGCAGCTGCTCAAAGGAAACACGGACAAGGATGGCGAAGAGTTCATCGTGCGCATGACCAACGGTGCCACGCTGACCGGCTCGCAGCTCGTGGAGCGCGCACTGCTGGAAAAGGGCGTTATCGTGGCTGTCAGCCGCGAGCACGGACCGCTGGATGTCTTTCGCACACGCCGCTTCGCCACGGACAAGCAGCGGCTGGCACTCATGGCGGAGAGCCCATGCTGTGCGTGGAAGGACTGCCCGGTCCCATTTGAGAAGTGCCAGATTCACCACATGGTGGCCTGGGCGCGGGGCGGATCGACGAATATCCTAAATTTGGTTCCATTATGTCCGTATCACAACGGAGTCAACGACGATGACCCCACTGCCCCGCCCATGCGCGGGCGGATGGTCCGCGTCGGCGGCAGGGTGGCATGGCAGCCGCCTTACGACGCCGCGCCCATCCCCACCAGCAAATTCAACTAGCCTGCGTTGCGCAACGCAGTAGCTAGTCCATTCATCGTGACCTGAATGGTCTTCGAGACGAGGAACTGATCATCGCCGGCGCGGTAGCGGCGCAGCAACTCCAGCTGCACCGCATTGAGCGGGAGCAGGTATGGGTAGCGGCGCTTGAGCGATCGCGCTTGGCGCTGGTTCTCCGCGGTGAGGTCTGCATTGCCCGTGATGTGCAGGTAGACCTCGCGGGTGAGGGCGAATTCGTCGGCGATGAGGCCGTAGATGCGGTCGGCAACGGCTTTGTCGTCGACGAGGTCCGCGTAGAGACGAGCGAGCGAGAGCTCCGCCTTCGCCATCACCTGCGCCATATTCGACAACACCGAGCGGAAGAAAGGCCAAGTGCGATACAGCTCGCGCAGCTCCTCCCAGCGTGCCGCCTGCTCGCCGACCGGCGCCTGCTCCACCCACCGCGTCACTGCGCTGCCCACGCCGAACCAGCCCGGGATGTTGGTACGCGACTGCGACCACGACAGCACCCACGGAATCGCGCGCAGATCCGAAATCGCAGTGGTCTGATTGCGGGCCGACGGGCGCGAGCCGAGGTTGAGGTCGCCGATTTCGTGCAGCGGCGTGGACTGGGTGAAGTACTCGATAAAGCCGGGGTCGCCGATGAGATCTTCGTAGCGTTCGCCGGACAACGCTGCGAGCTCACGCATGATTTCGTAGGCGCGCTCCGTATCGGCGATAGGCTCGGTATCCAGCAGCGATGCTTCCAGTGCGCCGGACACAAACGCCTCAAGGTGGCGACGCGCCGTCTCCGGAGCACCATACTTGGCGGAGATGACTTCGCCCTGCTCGGTGATGCGCACCGAACCCGACACCGCGCCCTTGGGTTGGGCCAGGATGGCGTCGTAAGTCGGACCACCACCGCGGCCAACCGCGCCGCCACGGCCGTGCGCCAGGCGCAGCTCGATCCCATGTTGGGTGCACAGCTCGACGAGGGAAAGTTCGGCGTCGTAAAGCGCCCAGTTCGCCTGCAGGTAGCCGCCGTCCTTGTTGGAATCGGAGTAGCCCAGCATGACCTCCTGAATGTCCCCACGCGCGCGCAGGTGCTCGCGGTAGAAAGGCACGGCCCACAGCCGCTCCAGGATGCGCGCGCCGGCCTTCAGATCATCGATGGTTTCAAAGAGCGGAACAACGTCGACCTCGCTCAGGCCCACTTCCTTGAGCAGGACCATCGGCTCCAGGATGTCCGATACCGAGCCCGTCATCAAAATGATGCAGTGCGAAACCGACTGCGGGCCAAACTTGCGCACCGCCTGCGATGCCGCACGGAAAATGCCCAGCTCTTTGGCCGTGACTTCGCTGAAGTCCTGGTCTGCGCCAGGAAACAGCAACGGGCGCGCGGTCTGCAGCTCGCGGACCAACAGCTCGACCTTCTCCGCTTCGCTCAGCGCGGCGTAATCATCGCACAGGCTTGCGGCAGCGAAGACCTCCGTGAGCACCTGCTCGAAAGACTTCGAGTTCTGGCGCATATCCAGTGAATAAAGATGGAAACCAAACGTAGTCACGGCCGAGCGGATGCGGGCCAGGCGGTCATCGGCGATGATGTCGTCGTTGAACTGGCGCAGCGAGCGATCGATGACGTCGAGGTCGCGCTGCAGCTCCTCCGGCGAAGCGTACGGGGTGAAGTCGCCCTTCGGCGCCTTCTTCTCTCCCAACGCATGCAGGTTTGCACGCACGCGATTGCGGATGCCATAAATCGCACGGCGATAAGGCTCGTCCACGCGCGACTCCCAGTCGTTGTTAGCAATCTCCGCCAACGACAGCAGCTCGGTAGAACACGAGGAATAGCGATCCGACAAAGACAGCTCGCGCTCCAACTCATCGAGCTCCGACTCGTAGTAGCGCAAAATCGTCTTCGCTGCCTTACGGGTAGCGTAGGTCAGCGTGCGCTCGTTGACGTACGGATTGCCGTCGTGGTCACCGCCGATCCAGGAGCCGGGTCGCACGACGGGGGCGTCGGGAAGCTGCAGCCCAAAGGTCTCCCGCATGCTATGGCGAATCGCGCGGTTGAGCGCCGGGACCTGCTCCAGAAGCGAAAGCTTGTAGTAGCGCAGCCCGACGTCGACCTCATCCTCCAGCGTCGGCCGGGCAATGCGGATAAGCGCCGTCTGCCACAGCAACGTCATGCGCAGGTACATCTCGCGCTCGATGGCGTCCATGTCGCCACCGCGGTGGGCGTCGATAAGCAGCTGCTTAATGCGGGTCTGGGTATCGAAGACCGTACGCCGGCGGGTCTCCGTGGGGTGCGCGGTGAGGACGGGCGCCACCTGCGCGTCGCGGATGACGGCGGCCGCATCCGCGGGGGCGACGCCCTCCTCCTTCAGCTTGGTGAAGGTCTTGCGCAAGCTCACCGGCGCCTCCACCGCCTCGTCCGCGAGGTCCTCGGCAAGGTTTGCCAAAAGTGCAAAATAGCTAAACGCGCGCGCCACGAGGTTGGCTTTATTGATGTCCAGGTCCCGGAAAACCGCCACGAGGTCCTCGGGCTTGGCGTTGCCGTGGGCTACATTGAAGGCCATCTTGCGGGTGGATTCGACCAGCTCAAAGACGTCCTCGCCCTCTTTCTGCGCGAGTACTCGGCCCAGCACTCGGCCTAGGAGGCGGATGTCTTCTCGGACTTGGTCGATGTGCGGATTTGTCACCAGATTCGTCTTTCGATGTGCTTCACAGAATTAACACGCTTAAATGTATCCCAGGTCACTATCGCGTCGGCGCTTTTCCGCTCGTTTACCCCCGTAAGCTTTCAGCGCATAAAGGATCTGGTGGCCGGGTTGCCATAACCACTACTACGCCGGCTATCTGGCACTAGTAGCTCCCAAACAACAGTTGAGCCACGTTTCGTGGATGCGAGTCTCACCGTTTTCTTCCGGGTGGAAACTCAAGGCAGTGACGTGGCCTTGGCGCACACCGACGATGACGTCGCCCGCGATGGTGGCAATGACCTCAACATCCGCGCCCACGCGCGTGACGACGGGCGCTCGGATGAAGCTAGCCTCCACAGGAACGCCGTCGACGGTGACGGTGCGTTCCTCGGAGAAGCGCTGGTTGCCGAAGGCATTGCGTTTCACGGTCACATCCAGAATCCCCAGCGTCTGCTGCCCGGCCGCTGGGTTCTCCAGCTCGCGGGCGGAGTAAATCAAACCTGCACACGTGGCGAGGACGGGGAGGCCGGAGCGGACGGCGTCGCGAAGCGGCGCAGCAAGGTCGAAAGCCCTAGCAAGACGGTCGATCGTGGAGGACTCGCCGCCCGGAAATACGATTCCGTCGAGCCCGTCCAGGTCACGCGGCAGCCGCACCCGACGCACCTGTGCGCCCAGCGAGCTCAAGATCGCCGCATGCTCCTCGACGCCGCCCTGCAGTGCCAGTACTCCAATCACCATCCGCGCTCAGCCAAACGGTGCGGTGCCGGCACGTCCTTGACGTTGATTCCCACCATGGCCTCGCCCAGGCCGCGGGAGATCTTCGCCAGCTCGGCAGGCTGGTCGTAGAGTGTCGCGGCCTTCACGATGGCCTCCGCACGCGCAGCCGGGTTGCCGGACTTGAAAATGCCGGAGCCGACGAAGACACCCTCGGCGCCCATCTGGCGGACCAGGGCGGCGTCGGCAGGCGTAGCAACACCACCCGCAACGAACAGGACCACGGGCAGCTTGCCGGTCTCTGCCACCTCGGCTACCAGGTCGTACGGTGCCTGCAGCTCCTTGGCCGCAACGTAAAGCTCATCGCGGTCCAGGTTCTGCAGGCGCGCAATTTCTCCCTTGATGGTGCGCAGGTGCTTGACGGCCTCGGAGACGTCGCCAGTACCGGCCTCGCCCTTGGAGCGAATCATCGCAGCACCCTCAGTAATGCGACGCAGCGCCTCGCCCAAGTTGGTCGCACCGCAGACGAAAGGAACATCGAAGTCCCACTTGTTGATGTGGTTGATGTAATCCGCCGGCGAAAGAACCTCGGACTCGTCGATGAAGTCCACGCCCAGCTCGCCGAGAATCTGCGCCTCAACGAAGTGGCCGATACGGGCCTTGGCCATGACGGGGATGGAGACGGCGTCGACAATGCCCTCGATGAGGTCTGGGTCGCTCATACGCGCCACGCCACCCTGCGCGCGAATGTCTGCCGGGACGCGCTCCAGCGCCATAACAGCTGCAGCTCCGGCGTCCTCGGCAATCTTTGCCTGCTCCGGCGTCACGACGTCCATAATGACGCCACCTTTAAGCATGTCTGCGAGTCCGCGCTTTACGCGAGTAGTTGCTCGCGTCGTTTCATTCTTAGAAGAAGTATTTTCAGTCATGCGGACCATCCTCACACTACGAAGTGGTCTAAATCAAGAGCCAATTCAAGCGTGTTGAATTAGACCACTTATGCTGGGACCATGTCTATACGGCTTGCCCCCTCTGATACACGCGCACTGCCCGTCCAAATCGCGGAAGCCCTGCGCACCCAGGTGACGGCGGGCATTCTGCTGCCGGGTGAACAGGTTCCTTCCACCCGCGCGCTTGCCGCGAAACTCGGCGTTTCCCGAGGCAGCGTGGTTACCGCCTACGAACAACTCACCGCCGAGGGTTACCTCACCGCCGAGGTGGGCTCCGGCACCGTCGTCAATCCGCGGTTGCCACATTCGCAGCTGCGGGAGGTGAAGGTAGAGCGCCCCGCGCCGGCAGCGTCGACAGTCAGGCTCACGCCCGGGCTGCCGGATACCGACGGAATCCTTACCCCCGAATGGCGGGCCGCATGGCGCGAAGCGGCCAATCATCCGCTTTCCGACGCCACCTCACTCCCCCACGAAATCGCCCACCACGTCCGGCACATGCGCGGGCTGCGGGTGGATCCGCAGCGAATCGTTGTCACGGCCGGCGCCCGCGACGGTTTGACGCTATTGCTGCGCGCGCTTGGCGACCACCTGCGCGTGGGGGTGGAGTCGCCGGGTTACCCGAGCTTGCGGCGTATTCCCGAGGCGTTGGGCCACGAGCTGATGGAGGTGCCTACCGACGCCGAAGGCGTTACCGTGCCCGGTCCGCTGGATGCGCTCATCGTCACGCCGAGCCACCAATACCCTTACGGGGCGTCGCTTCCCGCTGCTCGCCGGGGCGCGCTGGTGGAGTGGGCGCGCCGCGAGAACGCGTTGCTGATCGAAGATGACTTTGATTCCGAGCTGCGCTACGTAGGCCAGCCTCTGCCCGCACTGACAGCGCTGGCGCCGGAGCATACGGTGCTTTTGGGAACGTTTTCTTCGGTGATTTCGCCGTCGATTGCGTGCGGCTACCTCGTGGTTCCGGAGCGGTTGTTGTCCGCGGTCCAGGACGTCCGTGAGGTTTTCGGCCAGCCCGTGGGCTCCATCCCGCAGGCGGCATTGGCGTCCTATCTAGCTAGCGGCGCACTGCGGCGGCACACCGGGCGGATGCGCCGGGCCTACAAGCGGCGCCGCGACCTCGTCCACGCCATGCTTTCCGACGCCCCCGCCACCCTCCTTCCCATCAACGGCGGCCTCCATGCAGTGTTGCTGTGCGACGAATCCGTTGTAGACCGAGCCGCCACCCGCGGGCTGACGCTGACGCCGCTTCGCGATTACTGGGGCGGCGCCACTGCTGAGAAGGGCATCGTGCTGGGATTCGGACACCTAAGCGACGTCGAGCTCACCACCGCATTGCATATCGTGCGCGACTGCCTCAGCACACCATAAGCAATGAAACGATTCTCGAGCCAATTTGGGTAATGCTGGTATGGCTAGCTGAGGCGGACCTCGGCGAGCATCCGGCCCGTGGGCTTGGCGCTGCCGCCCATGGGTTCCTCAGTGATCATGACCTTGGTGGCATCGCCGTCGAAGGGCATCCACACATCGTCGTGCGGGTCTTGGCCGATGACGCCCGCCGACGTCACCTCACCATTGGAGGCCACGGCCCAGACTTGGGCGCCCATGCCGTCGGCGAGTGCAGGCTGGCCGTCGACCATCGCGCCAGACTTGCCCATCTCCTTCGAGGACACAATGTCTAACGTTGCACCGGAGGCATCCGCGTTGCCGGTCAGGAGGTCATCAGCAGCCATGATGGCGTGCATCTGTTCCACGCCCGCGGCTTGAATCCGCGCGTCTTCCTGCGAACGCAGCTGGACGACGCCAATTCCCCCCACCATCAACAACACTGCCGCCGCGGCAGCTGCGAAGAAGCCACGCGTACGACGACGCGGCAACTCCACCACCTCCGCTATGGGCTGCGCAGTCGGCGAGGTGTGCTCGCCGGCATCGATAGCGGCGAAGACGGAGTGTTTGAGATCCTCTGGTGGGTCGACGTCGGGAAGAGCGTCGAGGAACGCCTCGAAGGACTCGTCGTCGAATTCGCGGGTGTTACTCATCGCTCCTCCTTTCCCAGTGTGGCTTTGAGTTTCTTGATTCCGTCGCGCACGCGCGTCTTCGCGGTACCCAGCGGCACTCCTGTTGATTCTGCCAGCTCAGCATGGCTCAATCCACCGAAGAAAGCCAGCAGGACTGCGGTGCGGTGAGGCTCGCCGATGGCGTCGACAGCCGCGCGCAAGCGTTGCGATTCCACGTGCTCCAGCGCTTCGGACTCGACGTCGATAAAGCGTGTTGGCTCCTCAAGATGCGCGTCCCTATCGTCGCGCTCCACGCTCGCCACGTGCGAGCGCAGCCGATCTACCGCGCGCCCATGCGCCAACCGCGCAACCCATGACCGTGCATTCCCACGCTCTGGGTCGAAGTTGGCCGCCTTATTCCACGTCTCCATGAACACATCTTGAGCGACTTCTTCCGCCAGCGCCTGATTATTGAGCACGTGGAGGCAGACGCTGAAGACGGTAGGACTGAGGACGTCGTAAAGCTGCGAAAAGGCGTGCCTGTCCCCTGCCGCGGTCGCAACGAGCTGGTCGTTGAGCCGGGCGATTTGTTGTGGGGACATGGTGGACACGGACGTTGAGTTTACCTCCGCCGTAGGCGCTGGCGCGGACATTTGGACTTACTTGGACATTTCTTCCGACATCATCGCACCGGATGACGGTGCCATCATCTCGGACGTCATCATCTCGTCCTTGCTTTCCTTGTTGTCGTTGCAGGCAGCGAGACCGGTTCCGGCGATGGCCAGGGCTGCGGCGGTAGCGATGAGCTTCTTCATGAGTTTTCTCCTTTTGACTGTGGGCCAGCGTTTCTGGCCCCTTCACAAAGTCATTCGGAGCGGGGCGGAAAGTGGATTGGAAAAATTTTCACCAATCCGTCCGCTGGTTCCGCTCCGAACAGATGGGTATACCCCAACAGAAAGGTTTCCCATGTTGTCAACCCTGTCCATCGGGCTTGTCGGTGGCCTAGTCACTGGTCTCTCACCATGCATCCTGCCCATCCTGCCGCTGGTTCTTGCGGTGAGCGGAAACGGCGGAAGGTCGCGACCATGGCTGGTCATCGGCGGGCTGGTAACGAGTTTTACAGCGGTGACGCTCTTTGCCACAACACTGCTCAACGCGCTGCACCTGCCCGGCGACTTAGTGTGGAAGGTGGGCATCGGGCTGCTGGTGCTCGTGGGCCTGGGCATGATGTTCCCCAAATTCCAGGAGATCCTCGAGTGGCCGTTCCTCAAGCTTCCCAAAGCAGGCGGTCTGCAAGCTAAAGCGCGCGACAAAGGCGGATTCGCGGTGGGCTTGGCGCTCGGCGTGGTCTTTGTGCCGTGTGCGGGTCCGGTGCTGGCGGCTATTTCCGTCGCCGGTGCGACAGGCACAATCGACGCCCACATCCTCATCCTCTGCCTCGCCTTCGCCGTCGGCGTGGCTATTCCGCTGATGGCATTCGCCCTCGGCGGCAACGAAGTGGGCAAACGCGTGGACTTCTTCCAAACACATCAGCGGGGCTTCCGTTTCGGCGCGGGCGTAGTGGTCATCGCCATGGCAGGTGCCATCGCCGTCGGTGCGCCGGCGTGGCTGCAGCAGAAACTGCCCTCCCCGGAGTTTGGGCAGGAGGTGTTGGCGAAAGAGGCGTCGTCAAGCAAGGCGGGACAGCAAGTACCCGAATTCCAGGGGCTGACCGGCTGGTTCAACACGGATGAGCCCGTGGACCCGCGCACGAACGGCAAGGTGACGCTCATCGATTTCTGGGCCTATGCCTGTATCAACTGCCAACGCAACAACGTGCATCTGACCAAAATATACGACCACTACAAGGACTCTGGGCTCGAAGTAGTGGGCATCCACGCCCCGGAATATTCCTTCGAGCGCGTGGCCGCCAACGTCCAGCGCGCGGCGCGGGAACAGGGAATCCACTACCCCGTTGCCCAAGACAACAACTTCGCCACCTGGCGTGCATTCGGAAACCAGTACTGGCCAGCGCACTACCTCGTTGACGCACAGGGAATCCTGCGCGAATCTCACCACGGCGAGGGCGATTACGCCGAAACCGAAAATCACATCCGCGAGCTGCTTAAAGAGCGCGACCCGAACGTCCAACTCCCCGCGCCGCTGGAATCCGCCGACCAAGCCTCCACGGAGGGCCGCAATCCAGAGACCTACCTCGGCACGGCGCGTGCGCGTTACTTCGCCAACCGCAACTACGCCCCAGGAACACACGACTTCGAGCTCGGAACGCCGGAGCGTGGCCAGTACTCCCTCGGCGGAACGTGGACACTCGAGGACCAGCCGATTACTGCCGGCAAGGATGCGCGCCTGCGCCTGAACTACCACGCGGCGTGGGTCCAGCTGGTGGTCTCCGGCAAAGGAACCGTGACGGTGCGCCACGCAGACGGCACCACGCGTGAGTTCCCTGTGAAAGAAGACGGAACGCTCGACCTCGTTAAAGAGAACGCCCCGCAAACCGAAGTTCTCGACATCGAAGTCAGCGAAGGCGTCAAACTCTATTCCTTCACGTTTGGTTAGGCTGGGACCATGAAAGTCACCATGCTCGGCCACTCCGCAATCGCAGTCGACGCCCCTGCGGGTCGCTTTGTCATCGACCCCGGTGGATTCACGGACTCCTCGTGCTTGGATTCGGCAGATGCCGTGTTGGTTACCCACGCGCATGCGGATCACCTCGACATCGAGGCCGTGCGCGACTGTGGCCTGCCGGTATGGGGCACGCAAGAGACTGTCGACGCCGTGGGCCACGGCACTGCGGTCCGCGCGGGCGAGAGTTTCGAAGTGCTCGGGATAAAAGTCCAGGCAGTCGGCGGGTTGCACGAAGAGATTCACCCGGCGATTCCCCGCCCAGAAAACGTGGGTTTCTTCTTCGGTGGTGTTCTCCACCCTGGCGATCAATGGGTGCATGTCGAGGGCGTAGAGCTGCTCTTCCTCCCGATTTCCGCACCCTGGGTGCGTGGCGCGGATGCCGCGGACTACGCCATGTCCATCGGCGCGCGGACAGTGGTGCCGATTCATGATGCTGTGCTTAGCGACGTCGGCAAGCAGCTCACCGACGGCATGCTCCAGAAAGCTGGCGTTAGCGGCTACCGGCGCCTAGCCGTTGGCGAATCGGTGGAAGCATAGAAATACTCCCCACAATCTGGTTTCTGATTTCTCAGTCCGGATTATGGGGAGCAGTTCGAGTGCGACCCTTACTCGGCGCTGGGGGCATCGGTTGTCGTGCTGGCCTTGCCTGTGAGCTGGGAGAGGTTCTCGTTGAGGTCCTTGAAGCCCTTGGAGAAGCTTCCGAGGTTATCCATGAACCCACCCATGATGTCAATCGGCAGCGGGAAGACGATGGTGGAGTTCTGGTCAGCGCCAAGCTCCAGCACGGTCTGTAGATAACGCAGCTGGAGGGCGGCCGGGGCCTTACCGAGCTCTTCGGCGGCCTCACGCAGCTCGCGGGAGGACTGAAGCTCGCCGTGTGCGGAAATGACCTTGGCGCGGCGCTCACGCTCGGCCTCGGCCTCTCGGGCAAGGGCGCGCTGCATCATCTCGGGGATTTCGACGTCCTTGATTTCGACGATGCGGGTGATGACACCCCAACGCTCGGTCTGGCCGTTGATGATGTTGGCAAGGTCCTCGTTGAGCTCTTCACGGTGTGCGAGAAGATCGTCGAGATCCGCACGGCCCAGCAAGCTACGCAGCGTAGTTTGCGCGATTTGCGACGTCGCGACCGCATAGTTTTCTACTTCCAGCACCGCCTTCAGGGAATCGGTGACCTCGAACATGACCACGGCGTTAACGCGCACGGAGACGTTGTCCTTGGTGATGATTTCCTGCGGTGGGATGGTCAAGGTGACCACGCGCTGGTCCACGCGCTCGAGCTTATCGATGCCCGGCCACATAAAGTGCAGGCCCGGCTCCATGAGAGGACGCAAGTGACCGAAACGGAAGGCCACGCCGCGCTCGTATTGTTTGATGACTTTGAGCGAGTACATCAAGAACACGATGATGAGCGCGATAATGATACCGATGACAATCGGCCAGAATACAAGTGCTGACATTAGCTAGCTTCTTCCTTCTTACGATCCGAGCGGTAGCGGTTGGTCTTGCCGTACTTCGAACCGTAGCGGTCGATTTGGGCAGCCAACTCAGCCTCACGGTTGTCCATTTCTGGGACCACGATCCTCGGCGCATTCGACGGCGTGTTCCACAGGTGGCGCGCCAGCGGGTATACACCGAGACCGGTGATCACGAAGACGGTGGCAATCGTTATGAGAATCTCGGACGGCGAATGGTTAGTGATGAGAGAAGACAGCGGAAGCAGGTAGCCCATGGCCGCCACCGCGAGCGCGATGCCGCGGTGGAAACGACCGGAGTCAGAGTGCGGCCACGGGTCGAGCTGCCGGGTTACTTCCCTGCCGTGATGGGACACCGTGCAGGCGTCCTTGACCGGACAGGTGTTGCACACCGTGGGGTTGGCGCGGTAGCGCATGACGCGGTTTTCCGGGTCGAAGCTAGACGGCCACAGCCACTGGTCCTCAGGGCACTGCCAGGCGTCATGCTCCTCCAAGTAGCGGAAGGTGCCAGCGCGGTTAGCCATGGTGCGGTTGGCGGTTTGCTTCGCCATTGCGTCAAAGCCCCACGCTACGACCAGCAAGAAAAGGCCGTAGCACACCGCCAAGAGGGTGAAGATACCTGGAGCATCCATTATGAGCCTGCCTTACTTCTTGTCGGAACCATAGGTGCCGCCCCACTTGGTCTTGGAGTCAAACACCGGATCCTGAGGACCCGTGGCAGCGGAGTCACCGCGGCCGTCGTCAGGCGCCTGCTCCTCCACGAACGCACCACGTTCGTCGATGTAGCCGTAGCGGCGGCCGTCGATGCGGCCGGTGTTGTGAGCACCGTCGCGGGAATCGACGCGGCCCTTGCCACCGGACACGAGCCCCACGCTGGAGGCAGCCCCGGCCACTGGGACTTCGCCGGCGTGATCGTCGTCGTCAGGCGCAATGATGCTAAACAGCGGATCCTTCGGGTGCTCTTCGATGGTCGGGATCTCCTTGTTGAAGAGCACGCCCTTGAGCGCCATCCACAGGAACGGGATGATGCCCGCGAGGAACATGACGTCGCCAGGCATGCGCAGCCACTCCATGATGAAGTTGCCAGGCTCGGTGATGTAGCCCAGGGAACGTGCCTCGACGTAGCCGGAAGCCACGGATTCGTAGAGCTGCATAACGCCCAACGGGAGCAGGGAAATAACAACCATCCACAGCAGACCGATGTTCTGCAGCCAGAAGGACCACGCCATGGCCTTGTCGGACCACTTGTCCTTCGGGAGGAGGTAGCGCAGTGCGAAGACGGACAAACCGACAGCCAGGAAGCCGTAGACACCCATCATGGCGCCGTGTGCGTGGTTTGCGGTCAGTGCGGTACCGATCTCGTAATAGGAGACGATTGGCAGGTTAACCAGGAAGCCGAAGATGCCGGCACCCAGGAAGTTCCAGAAACCAACGGCCACGAGGAACATAACTGCCCAACGGTGCGGGAACGGACGTTCGCCAGACGCACGCTGACGGGAGCCGAGCTGCATAAAGGTCCATGCCTCGACGGTTAGCAGGGTCAGCGGGACAACCTCGGCTGCGGAGAAGAACGCGCCGAGTGCCATGTGCTCAACCGGGGTACCCGAGAAGTACAGGTGGTGCATGGTGCCTAAGACGCCACCCGTGGAGTACAGGATGATGTCGAGGAAGATAATGCCCAGAGCAATCTTTTCGCGGATGACGCCCAGCAGAACGAAGACGTACGCAACCATGACTGTGGTGAACAGCTCGAGGAAGTCCTCCACCCAGAGGTGCACAACCCAGAAGCGCCAGAACTCAGCGACGGAGATGTGAGTCTCGGAGCCGGCCAGGTTACCCACGGCGTAGAAGGCCGGGATGGCGATGCCGGCGTAGAAGAACAGCCACGGCATGTTGGACTTGTGCTCGTGCTTCAGGCGGCCGCGCAGCTGGCGGAAGATGATGCCGATCCAGACGAACATGCCCACGGTGAGCAGAATCTGGAAGAAGCGCGGCAGGTCAAGGAACTCCCACTGCTGTGAGAACAGGGTGCCTTCCTTGATGTAGCCCATGGTGGACAGCCACTCGAAGGCCATGGAGCCAAAGACCACGAAGGCGATGGCGCCGAGCAGGAACCAGACCAACCAATGCTGGCCCTTGGGCTCCTTCTTGCCCACGAAGGAGGCGAGGAAGATACCGGCTGCGAGGAGGCCACCTGCGGTCCACAGCAGGGACAGCTGGAGGTGCCAGGTACGCGAGACGTTGTACGGCAGTATCTCCTGCAACGGAATGCCGAAGAAGCCAGTCAACTCCGTGCGGTAGTGCTGCGAAGCGGCACCCAAGAGAGCCTGGATGAGGAAGAGCAAAGCGATGACGAGGACGAACCACGCCACGACCTTCTGGGACTTGGTCAAGCCGACTTCGCCCGGTTGGGTGAAGTCAAGGTTAGGAGCCTCCTCTGCGTGCCAACCGATGGACTTGGACCAGCGGCCGTAGATAGCGAAGATAAGGCCGGTACCGCCGATGAGGGCGATGAGGGAAAGCACGGACCAGACCACGAGGTCAGCGGTCGGGCCGTTGTCCACGCGCGGCTCTGCCGGCCAGTTGTTGGTGTAAGAGTAATCGTGGCCCGGGCGCTCCGCAGCGGAAGCCCAAGAAGTCCAGCCGAAGAAGCCGACAAGGTTGTTGATCTGCTGCTTGTCCGTAATGAAATCGGAAGGCAGACCCTTCTCGTGGGAATCCTCGCCGAAGTACTTCGCGTAGTACTCCTTATTGGATTCAAACGCAGCAATCTGGTTATCGGTCCACTTCAGGACGCCAGTTGCTTCATCGTAACGGTTTGCCCGAAACTCCTGCTGGACGGCCTCTTCTGGAGTGGCGTCCTTGTCGATGAAGTCGGGGTAGCCGTTGGCGTCGTTAAGCTCGCGTGCCTTATCCAAAGACATGCGCAGGTACTCGGCGGTGTAGTCCGGACCGAGGTACGCGCCGTGGCCGAGTACGGAACCGTACTGCTGCAGGCCGCGGGTTTGATAAAGGGCCTGACCGTTAAGGATTTCATCCTTGGTCAGGATGGTCTCACCGGTGGTTTCGGAAACAATCTTTTCCGGGAGAGGCATAGAGGCGTTGTAAGTGCGGTACGCCAAGAAACCCATGACTAGAAAGCCAAAGATCATGACTAGGGCGACGCCCTGCACCCACACGCTGCTGAGCTTGAGGACCGGCTTGCGGCGATCCTCATGGCTAGTAGTGGTGGACATATATTTTCCTGTCTTCTCATTGTGCTGACACTTAACTGCGCAAGGATGCGAGTCAAGGTGGCCGGTGCCCCAAGTCAGACGGCACCCAGAACGATTATGAACGGAAAAAGTCGCATTAAATAACCGAGAAAGACCCACCATGACCCATACGCGGTCATCCTTATGGTTGATACGGAAAACGGGCGAATCTCTTTAACCATTTCCACCGACAGGAAATTTCTATATTTTTCCAAGTTAAACCGGAGAAATAAAACGCTTAACCCATGCGAATTCTATTTAGTCATAAAGCATTTTCGGACGATTGTTATTTTGGACACAATTTGCAAGGGTTTGCAAATTTTAAGTTACCGCAGGTTGCTGGCTGAAATTTTTTACACGGCTTGTTTAATTCGGTATTTACCGTATTATTTGAACCATGACTTTCGCAGAGCACACCAAGCGCAACTGGCTCATCACCCTGTTTGCCGCCATCTTCTTCGCGGCCATTGTGTCGATGATCTTCCTCAACGACCCCCACAAAACGGTTACTGTCGCCATGGTCTTCATTGCAGCAGCGCTACTTCTCTTCGGCGCCATCCTCGGCGTGTGGTACCTAATTCATAAACGCAAGAATCCACAGGCCTAGCCAAGGGATCCATAGTGGTCGGTTTATGCCAACCGCTTTGTCTGTTTTTATTCACTACTTCGCCAGCGGAAACAAGGCCAAATTCCGGCAGCCCTATACGCTTTTGTACCGCTTGGTCTAGTCTTACCTCCATGACTACCAAGTACGACAACAGCAACTTCGAAAACTGGGCACTGTCCACCCGTTCCCTGCACGTGGGTCAAGACCTCGACGGCTCGACCAACTCGCGCAACGTCCCGATTTACCAGACCACCTCTTATGTCTTCGATTCCGCAGAACATGCTGCAGCACGCTTTGCGCTTAGCGACGCCGGCCCCATCTACACGCGTCTGACCAATCCCACCGTTGACGCGCTCGAGCGTCGCCTAGCAGCTCTCGAAGGCGGCATCGCCGCCGTAGTGTTTGCCTCCGGCCAGGCTGCTGAGACCGCAGCCATCGAGGTCCTCGCTGGCGCAGGCGACCACATCGTCGCCTCCCCGCGCCTGTACGGCGGAACCTCCAGCCTGTTTACCCACACCCTCAAGCGCCTCGGCATCGAGACCACCCTGGTTGAGAACCCGGATGATCCGCAGTCCTGGCAGGCAGCTGTGCGGCCAAACACCAAAGCTTTCTACGGCGAGACCTTTGGCAACCCGATCGCCGACGTGCTCGACATCCCGGCTATCTCCGAGGTCGCACACTCCAACCAGGTGCCGCTCATCGTGGACAACACCATGGCCACCGCTGTGCTTGCTCGTCCACTGGAGCTGGGCGCTGACATCGTCGTGGCGTCGACTACCAAGTTCTACTCCGGCTCCGGCTCCGCTATCGGCGGCGCGCTTATCGACGGCGGTAAGTTCGACTGGACCGTCGAGCGCGACGGCAAGTCCGTCTTCCCGTTCTTCACCGAGCCGGACGAGAGCTACCACGGTCTGAAGTACGCAGACCTTGGAGCCCCGGCATTCGCGCTGCGTGCCCGCGCTGGCATCATCCGCGACACCGGCGCAGCCGCTTCCCCATTCAACGCCTGGCTGACCCTGACCGGCCTGGAGACTCTCGAGCTGCGCGTCCAGCACCACAACGAGAACGCTCAGGCAGTCGCTGAGTTCTTGGAGGACCACGACAAGGTCGCCAAGGTCAACTACGCGGGTCTGGATTCCTCCCCGTACAAGTCCGTAAAGGAGAAGCTGGGCTACAGCTACACCGGCTCGGTGCTCTCCTTCGAGATCGAGACCGGTGGCAAGGACGCCAAGGAAGTGGCGTGGAAGTTCATCGACGCCCTGAAGCTGCACTCCAACCTGGCCAACATCGGCGACACTCGCTCGCTGGTGGTCCACCCGGCAACCACCACTCACTCCCAGTCTGACGAGGCGGGCCTGCGCGCCGCTGGTATTACCCAGGCAACGGTGCGCCTGTCCGTCGGCATCGAGGATGTCAAGGACATCATCGCTGACCTCGAGCAGGCTTTCGCTGCCCTGTAACTGCGCAACAACGAAGGGAGTTTCTTCGCGTGACCACGATTCCGGAGCTCGCCCCTGAGGGCGAGCTGGACCACGTCAAGATCGGTGATTTCGCTACGGAAGCCGGAGCTTCCATTGCGGACGTCACCATCGCTTATCGACGCTGGGGCGCCTTTGCCGGCGACCCACATGGCGCAAACAATATCGTGGTCATCGAACACGCCCTGACCGGTGATTCCAACGCCGCCGACTGGTGGGGCGACCTCATCGGCCCAGGCAAGGCGCTGGATACGCAGCAGTGGTGCGTGATTGTCACCAACGCGCTCGGCAGCTGCAAGGGCTCCACTGGCCCGTGTTCCCCGCACCTAGACGGCAAGGCCTGGGGCTCGCGCTTTCCGGCGTTGTCCATCCGCGATCTCGTCGAAGCCGAGCATAAGTTCTTGCAGGAGCTGGGGTTCGAGCACGTCCACGCCGTCATCGGCGGCTCGATGGGCGGCGCCCGCACTTTGGAGTGGAGCCTGCTGCATCCGGAGTTTCTCTCCGCGGCCTGTGTCATCGCGGTGTCTGCCCGCGCTTCCGCATGGCAGATCGGCATCCAGTCCGCGCAAATCTCTGCGATTGAGCGCGATCCTTTCTGGCACGGCGGCGACTACTACGAATACAACAAGGCCCCGCGCGAGGGCCTCGCGGCGGCCCGCCGCATCGCGCACCTGACCTACCGCGGTGAGCAGGAAATCGACGAGCGCTTCGGAGTCCAAGCCCAACGCGGCGAGAACCCGCTTGGCTCATACCGCGAGCCCAACCAGCGCTTCGCCGTGAATTCCTACTTGGATTACCAGGGCGACAAGCTCACCGAGCGTTTCGACGCCGGCTCCTACGTGACGCTGACTGAGGCGCTGAACCGGCACGACGTCGGGCGCGGGCGCGGCGGCCTCAACAAGGCGCTGGCTTCCTCGACCGTGCCCACCATGGTCGTGGGCGTGGACACGGACATTCTTTACCCGTACCACCAGCAGGAACACATCTCCCGCAACATCGGCAATCTGCTGGCCATGGCCAAGGTGGTCTCCCCCATCGGCCACGATGCCTTCCTGGCTGAGTCGCGCCAGATGGACCGCATCCTGCGAAACTTCCTGGCGCTCTCCGCGCCGGACGGCCTGGATTTGGGTCCGATGTATGTGGGCGACGAGTACTACATCTAAGAACCCAGCGAATCCACGGACACCGCCAGGAACGTCATCAACGCTCCCAGGCAGGCTGTGTAGGTGGCGTCGAAACGCCGCGAGCGCACAGCGAGAACGCCGACGATGCGTGAGTCGCATGTCAGACGCACCAGCGACAGCCACAACAGCGACGCCCCCAGAATCACGGTGGCGCGGCGCCAGTGTTCAGAAATGGCAAAGACCGCAGACAGCGCTACGCCCGCGACGAAGAGCCCCACGGCAACCCACTGCACGCCGGCCGGCAAGCGCGAAGGCCGCAACTTAACGTCGTGGGGGTTATCCAGGTTGAGATCCTTCGCCCGGTGGGCAGCCCCTTTTTCGGAGGCCATTTAAGCCAGGCCCGCCAGCTTTTCTGCGCGCTCCACGATGTTGGACACCAGGAAGGCACGGGTCAGCGGGCCGACGCCGCCTGGGTTCGGGGACACGTAACCGGCTTTATCCCACACGTCGGGCGCGACGTCGCCAGCCAGCTTGCCATCCACGCGGGAGACTCCCACGTCGAGGACCGCAGCGCCTTCCTTGACCATGTCCGCGGTGAGCATGTGAGCCTTGCCCGCAGCCGCGATGATGACGTCAGCAGCCTTGGTCTCAGCAGCCAAGTCCTTGGTGCCGGTGTGGCACAAGGTCACGGTGGCATTCTCGCTGCGGCGGGTAAGCATGAGGCCAATCGGGCGACCCACGGTCACGCCACGGCCAATAACCACAACCTTGGCGCCATCGAGCTCCACTCCGAAGCGACGCAGGAGATGGATGCAGCCGTTCGGAGTACACGGCAGCGGAGCGTCCTCGTTGAGAACCAGCTTGCCCAAGTTGACCGGGTGAAGGCCGTCGGCGTCCTTCTCCGGATCAATCTTGGCCAAAATCTTGTTCTCATCCAGGTGCTTCGGCAGCGGCAGCTGCACGATGTAGCCGGTGCAGGCGTCATCGTTGTTGAGTTCGTCGATGACCTTCTCCAGCTCTTCCTGGGTGATATCCCCTGGCAAGTCCTTGCGGATGGAGTTGATGCCCAGCTGCTCGCAGTCGCGGTGCTTCATCTTCACGTAAGCGTGGGAGCCTGGATCGTCACCGACCAGCACGGTGGCCAGGCCAGGCTGGATGCCCTTGGCCTGCAGGGCGGAAACGCGAGCCTTCAGGTCCTCGAAGATCTCGTCGCGGTACAAATTGCCATCTAGTTTGGTAGCGCTCATGCAGTCCATCCTAGACTGAGCACTATGAGCCAGCTGCACATCGTCTTTGATAATCCCGTGATTCCCACCAACACCGGCAACGCCATCCGCACCGCTGCCGTCACGGGTGCCTCCCTGCATCTCATCGAGCCGCTGGGTTTCAACTTCGACGATAAGCACCTCAAACGCGCTGGCCTGGACTACCACGACCTCGCAGATCTGCAGATCCACAAGGACTTCGACGCCTGCATGGCTGCCCTGCCCGGTGCGCGCGTCTTCGCATTCACCACGCACACCGACAAGTGGTTCACCGACGTCGAGTTCCAAGAAGGCGACGTCCTCCTCTTCGGCACCGAGCCCACTGGCCTGCCACCGGAGCACGTCAATCACCCGCGCATCACCGAGCAGGTTCGCATCCCTATGGTCCCGGCGCGCCGCTCGATGAACCTGTCCAACGCGGCCTCCACCGCCGTATACGAGGCTTGGCGCCAACTGGGTTTCAAGGGCGCGGTCTAGTCTCACCGATCTCATCACGGCAATTGAGGCTGCCGCGCACAACGTGCTCGGTTTTGCGCAGGCAGGCATGGAGTTGACGCAGCGCCCTGTGGTGCCTCTGCTTGTCGACGTCGTTAAGCGGAATTGCTCCCTTTAAGCAGAAGCTGCGCCAGATCGGCAGCTGGGAAAACGCACTGGGATAAAGTTCACAAAGTGTGGACAACCTAATATTCGGCAAGGGTAACTTTAAAAGTGATTCGAAAGGACTCTTTGTCATGTTGCCTTTGCGTTTGAGCTCAGGCGAGTCGACCACTCACTCATCGGCTTACTCCCTGCCTGTTGGCAGCACTGTTACCCTCCGCCCCGAATGCCTCGACTGTGTGCAGAACCCAGCGATGGCGCGCCGCTTGTGCGAGCTCGGGATCCGGCCGGGCGCGTGCCTGACTCTGGGCGCGCACGTGGCGGGCGGGGCACGCATCGTAACTGTTGATACCTGCCGCTACGCCATCGACCGGCAGACGTTGCAATCCATCGGGGTCTAGTAATGAGCTCCACTTCCCCTAGCTGCCACGGAAATCCTGGCGGGGCGCTGGCTCCCGCGGGCGCAGCCATCATCGCGATGGTGGGCGCTCCCAACTCCGGCAAGTCCACGCTTTTCAACGCGCTAACCGGCGCCAAGGTGTAGACCGGCAACTGGCCGGGCACCTCGGTGGAGGTCAGCCGCGGCGCCTGGAACATTGCGCATTCGTGTTGCCCGGCCGAGGTTGCCGATCTCATTGACTTCCCCGGCACCTACTCGCTGGATCCGCTCAGCCCGGATGAGGCGCTGACCCCGCGCCATGCTTTACGACGCCGCTCCTGCCGAGCGCCCCGATCACGTCATCGTGGTGGTCGACGCGACTGCGGTTGCGCGCGGGCTCAACTTGGCTTTCCAGCTCGCGGAGCTTCCCTGCCGGCTCAGCATCGCGCTGACCAAGCTGGACGTAGCACAAGACCAGGGCTTGCGGGTCGATGCCGATGCGCTCGCGAGGGCCACGGGAATCCCGGTCGTCTGCATTGATGGCCGCCGGCGGGAAGGCCTGGAACGCCTGCGTGAGACGGTGCAGGTTTCCCTTACTGAGGAGCCACAGGTCCGGCGCGAGGACGCCAGCATCGACGCCCGCTTTGCGGATCTCGACGCCACTACCAAAGCAGCGGTGCACACCGAGTCGCAGCCGGTCACGCGTTCGCAGCGCCTAGATGCGGTAGCGCTGCACCCGGTAGCCGGCCCGTTGCTTTTCCTCGCGGTGATGTGGCTGGTCTTCCAGATAACCACCACGGTGGCCGCTCCTCTGCAGGACGGCTTGGAGGCGCTGGTCTCAGGACCCATCTCTGACGCAGCACGCCACCTTCTGAAGGCAGTCGGCCTTCACCATCCGCTGGTCGAGGGCCTTATTGTCGATGGCCTTATCGGCGGCGTCGGCATGGTGCTCACCTTCGCGCCGCTCATGGCCTTGATGTTCCTGTGCCTCGCCGTCCTTGAAGACTCTGGATACATGGCGCGTGCCGCGGTGGTCACCGACCGCCTCATGCGTGCCATTGGCCTTCCAGGCAAGGCGTTTATCCCCATCGTGGTGGGCTTTGGCTGTAACGTGCCAGCCATTGCGGCCACGCGTGTTCTGGGCTCGCCCCGCCATCGCATCATGACTTCTTTGCTCATACCGTTCACGTCGTGCTCGGCGCGCCTCGTGGTCTTTGTGATGCTGGCGCAGACTTTCTTCCCGGCCCACGCCGGCAGCGTGGTCTTTGCCTTGTACGTGGCCTCCATCGCTCTGCTCGTGTTGGTGGGCTTAGCACTGCGCAAGACGCTATGGCGTGCGGTTCCCGAGGATCCCCTGGTCATCGACCTGCCCACCTACCAACTGCCCACGGTGCGCCTGGCGTTATCCGTGATGTGGACGCGCCTGAAGGGCTTCCTCCACACGGCGGGCGGCATCATCGTATCCACGGTCGTGGTCATCTGGTTGCTCATGGCCATCCCGGTGGGTGCCGCGACCTCCCTCGATGGCGGCTACACCACCCCGGCTCCGCAGGAGTCTGCTTATGGCGCGGTCTCGCGCACCATCGCTCCGGTCTTCGCGCCGGCGGGCTTCGACTCTTGGTCGCTGGCCGGCCCACTGGTCACCGGTTTCGTGGCCAAGGAGGCACTCATCTCCACGTGGTCGCAGACCTACGCGGTCAAGGACGTCACCGACGCCACCCCCGAGGAACAGGCCGCAAGCTCGCTCAGCGATCACGTGCGCGCCGACTTCGCGGCGGCCTCCGGCGGCCACACCAACGCGGCAGTGTGGGCCTACATGCTTTTCCTGCTGGCTTATACCCCCTGCGTGGCCACTCTGGCTGCGCAAAAGCGCGAAATCGGATGGCGTTGGACGCTCTTCGGCTTCGCAGTTCAGCTCACCACGGCGTGGGTCTTGGCTGTCGTGGTCTTCCAATTGTTGAGGTTGCTGTGAACTCCCCCATCGAAGCAGTCCGCTCAACCATCGCGGCAGGAATCACCACCCGAGCCGGAGTCGCCAAAGCCACGGGCTTAGAAATCGGCACGGTCAACCTGGTGATGTCGCACCTTCTTGCCACCGGCGAGCTCAGTGCCGAAACGCTCAGCACCTGCCCCACCACGGCCTGCGGCTCCTGCGCAGCCTCCGCGCTGTGCGGCGCCCCGCGCAAGACCGGCGCCCCAGTGTTGCTTACTCTGCGTCGGCCGAGTCACCCGGCTCCGGCGAAAGCATCCTAGCCTCCTGCGCCATGCTCGGCAGCTGGCGCTTGCGCAGGCGCTCGAGGAGATCGGCGGCGTCGTCAAGCGCTAGCTGGCGTCCTGCCATCGCCACCGGCCCGCGGACCAAGTCGAAGTTGATGTTGCGCACGCCCAAAAGCTGGTTGAGCGGGCCCGCCTTGACCGTGAGCTCCTGGATGTGCGGGGTGCCCACGACCATCACCCGGCGCGCCAGGCGCCCGGCATGCACGACCGCCACCTCGGTGCCCACCAGCGTGACCGCCTGCTGACGCAAGTCCACAGGCGATGCCAACCAAGCCCTGCCCGGTGAAATGTACGTGGGGCGCGTGTGCCCCTCGGGGCGGGCAAATTCCTCAATCTGCGCGGCGTCGAGATCGGAGACCAACTCCAACAGCGCGAGTGCCTGGTCGCGCGTACCCACCGGCAGAATTCGCGTGGAACCCGACTGCTTACCGCCGGCCTTCGCACCATAGCCCGCGACGGAGACCTGAACCTCGTACCAGCCAAACATGCGCCACAGCAGCGGCTGCGTCACGCGCACCGCATGGATGCGGGAGCGGCGGATGGTCTGCCGGCGGCGATCGGCTAGGCCATATGCAATATTGAGCACCTCATCCTGCGCGTCATAGCGGGAGTTAAAGCGCCACGACGTATCAATGAGATTCCAGATGTTCGGCACAAATCCCACCACGATGGGCAGCGCCGCCGCGCGGAAGAAGGGCAAGATGACGAGGATCGTCATGACTACGAGGGCGATAAGCGTGGGCAGGCGCAGCGCCTCCGCTGCGAGGGTACGGCTCACGGGAATCTCCGGGATGAGGTCGTCACCGGCCGGGTCGGGTTCCACGGTTGCCGAGGCGTTTCCTGCTGCCGGGCGATGCACGTGCGCGAGCAGCTCTTGGCGCAGCTGCTCGGCTTCCGCCTTACGCAGGAAGGAAATCTCGATGACCGACGCAGTGCCGCCTGCGGTTTCCACGCGCACCGCCGCCAGACCAAAGATGCGCGCGATGACCGTCTCCACCACGTCCACGGCCTGAATGCGGTCATAGCGAGCAGAGCGGAAGGACGAGGAAATCACGCCATGGCGCAACGCCACCTCATCAGGGCCGAGCTTATAGCCCAGCTTGCGCCACCAGATGGCGGAGACATACCAAATGCCCAGGCAAACTACGATGAAGCCGCCGAGCCCCGCGAGCGTTCCAAGGCCGATGTCACTCCAGTGCCCGCCACGTAGGTAGGCCGCGATGTCGGAGAGCATCTCCAAGTTGAAGTTGAGCACGAAAATGGCCAGAAACGCGAAGATAACCGACCAAAAGCGCAGCAACGGGGTCAGGCGGTGGACGCGGCGAAAACCTTCTGCGTCCGCGGACGCGCGGTCCTTGCGCAGACGATGCCGGCCGCTCATAGTCCGCTCATCCGTTCGCGTGCCTTGACGGCAAGCCGCTCGCGCAACGCATCCGCGTCTTCTGCAACGAGGCCCGCGATTCGCGCATCTGAGCTTGCCGACGCCGTGTGAATCTCCACGCGCTTCAACCCCAACGCCCGCTCGATGGGTCCGGCGGAAACGTCCACAAACTGGATGCGGCCGAAGGGGACGATGGTCAGGCGGTACCACAGCTTGCCGCGGGTAATCACCAGCTCATCGTCGGTTTCCTTCCACCCCATGTTGCGCACCTGTGCGGGGATGAGCCAGAGCAAGTAGACGAACCACACTACCCAGGCTCCGGCGAACCAGTACCAAAATGAGCTGGCGAAGTACCCCGCAACCGCGAAAGCGATAGCAAAGACTGCCGACCAGCTCAGGTGGTGAATATAGCGAGCTGTGGTCAGCTTCCGGGAGACCGGATGCATGTCTGGGGAAAGGGCGGAGTGCATGCCGCCTATGCTAACAAAGCCCTCAGACTCCTTGACAAAGTGTTAGGTTTATACAACACTTTGGTTTATGTCCCCAAAGAAAAAGCCGTCTTCCCCAATTTTCAATCGGGTTCGGTTGCTCCGGGTCGAGAGGGACATGTCGCGCGCCCAGCTTGCCGACGCCGTCGGGGTCAACCCCCAAAGCATCGGTGCTCTTGAGCGTGGCGATCACTCTCCCAGCCTCGACCTCGCGTTCAGCATCTGCGAAGTATTCGACCTCCCCGTCGAAGCCGTCTTCTCGCGCACCGAATTCCAGCCGCTATCCACCGAGATCTACCGAAAGGACTAGGCCATGACGTCCACCGCCACCAAAGCTCGCGTCACAAAGCGCAACCGCCTCATACGCCTCGCCGACGTCGGGCTTGCAATCATCGTCGTATCCATCCCGCTGCAGTTCTGGGACGATTTCACGTCCTTCATGCTGGCCTGCTTGGGTACCTGTGTAACCGGCTTCGGCGTGTCCAAGCTGCGCAAGACTATCGACTCCGCCGACTTACCCACTATCGAACTCGACGAGTACATGCTGCAACTTCATGTAGAGGCCCACGAAGATGGACTTAAGCTCGCCTTGTTTTCTTCCATGTTCATGTTCATGGCCTGCGGCGCTATTGCTCTCGGAACCCGGTTCGTCGACTCCATGGACGGAATCTTCGTGGCCAGCTTGTTCTTCAAGCTGATCATGCTGCAAATGCTGTGGGTTCCATTCACCGTGGCCAGGTCTCTGGCAGGCAAATTCAACCGCGACGAACTAATTTCTAAGGATTAATCATGCCTATCCGCACCAAGTACTTCTATTCCAGCTTCGTCGGACTGCTCATTGCACTCGCCGCTATAGCAGTCAACCCCTTCTACAACGTCATTGCGATGTTCTTGTGGGCCGGCGGCCTTGCCTGGCTCGTCATCTGCCTGGGGCGACTTCAAGTTCTAATCGGAAAAGACAATATGGGCCCAGCCTTTGCAGACGAATATCAGCGCAGCCGCATCGATCGCGCGCGCAGCAACGTCTTCAAGTACACGTACTTCGCCCTCGGCAGTTTAATGGTGCTGATGCTCTGCCTGCCGTTGCTCGACCTAGTTGGACAAGACGTTCCATGGCCGGAAATCGTGCGCTGCCTAGGCATGCTGGCCGGCGTATTGATGTTCGGGGCATCGCTGACTCTGCTCGGCACGATCGCCCTTGGCATGGACGCCGACGATCATGCCGAACTCGCAGATTCCTAAACCCCTTTATTAGGTATCCTGCCCCCAGCCGTCGACAACTTCCTGCTTGGAGATGTACTCGCTGGCTTCGTAGTCATAAGGGATAGGCTCGCCCTCTTCGTCGGTACGCACGTACCACTCGGTGGCTTCCTCCGAGGTGGAGTCGAACTCCGCGCCGGTGGAGTACTCGGAGTTGCGCTCGGTTTGTTCGACCGATAGAGCAAAGTCGTCACCGTGCTCGCGAACGCCCTGCACCACGGCGTTGGCAAGCGCTTGCTCCTCAAAGTGGTAGAGAATAACCGCCGGGTCAAAAGACAAATCCCACCTCAACGCCACGGCCGATCTGCAAAGCACCAATGCCAAGCGACGCCGCGGTGCCGAACAGCGTCGCGATAATCGCCAAGCCATCGATAATGAGCGCAGGCACGGAATCCGCCCGTACTTAGAAAAGGCCGGGTAGAGCAGGAAGCAAAGCAGCCCGCTGCCAGAGTGGTAAAATCCAGCGCGGGGTGAATGTTGTGCGGGTAGACAGTATCTTTCAGGATGCGCCGCGCTGTACGGTCTCTTCGCTCTTCCATTCCCGTCCACGATAAACACATAACGAATGTTTACGCGGCCTAACGGAAATCACGCGAGCCGCGGGAGAGCCACTCACCCATGGCGAGCGGCTCCAGCTTGTCTGCCACCACGTTGACCGCGCCCGTGGCATTTTGCACGATGCCACGAATAACCAGCGCTTTAGACGTCCTGGCTACGGTCTTGTTGAGCTGCCACAGCCCCGGTGAGACCATCACGTTCATCAAGCCGGTCTCATCCTCCAAGCCCAAAAAGATGACGCCGGCGGCAGTCTGCGGACGCTGCCTATGCGTCACAATCCCGGCGATACGCACGCGCGTTCCATCCGGAACGTGGCGCAGGTCGGAGGCGGTGCACACGTGGGCGTCGTTAAGCGCGGCGCGCACGAGCTCCATCGGCTGTTTGTCATGGGTAACGCCAGTACTGGCGACGTCGGAAGCCATCAGCTCAAAAGCGCTCATCCCGGGCAGGCTCGGCGCAGAAATAGCCGAAAGTCCCGGCAACATGCCGGCACGCTCCGTCGCCGCAACGCCCGCCTGCCACAACGCCTGACGGCGCGAAAGCCCGAAACAATCCAACGCCCCCGCACAGGCCAATGCCTCCACGTGCTCCACGCTGAGATCCGCACGCCGCGCCAGGTCCGCAATATCCGCAAAAGGCGCCTGCGCGCATGCATCCTCGATACGCTGCGCAGCCTTCTCCCCCAACCCCTTGATGAGGTTAAGGCCCAGCCGGATCGCCACCTCGCCGCTGTCTTGGACCACCGCACGCGCCTGACACCCCGAAGCGTTCACGTCCAGCGGAAGAACTTCCACTCCGTGCCGCCGCGCATCCTGAATGAGCGATTGCGGCGAATAAAAGCCCATCGGCTGCGCCCGCAACAATCCCACGCAGAACTGCGCCGGATAGTGATACTTCATCCACGCCGAGAAGTAGACCAACGAGGCAAAAGACTGCGAGTGCGACTCCGGGAAGCCATAGGCTGCAAAGGCCACAATCTTGTTCCACAGTTTGTCCGCGGTCTCGCCCACAATCCCATTGGTCTGCGCCAGCCCGTCGTAGAAGCGCTGCCGAATCGCCGCCATCCGCGCAGGCGATCGCTTCGAGCCCATCGCACGCCGCAAATCGTCGGCCTCCGCGCCGGAAAAGCCCGCGGCGTCGACGGCAATCTGCATCAGCTGCTCCTGAAACAGCGGAATGCCCAGCGTCTTGCCCAGGGACTTCTCCAGCACCGGGTGGTCATAGGTCACCGCCTCCTTACCGTCGCGCCGGCGCAGATAAGGATGCACCGAACCACCCTGAATCGGGCCGGGACGAATGAGCGCAACCTCCACCACCAAGTCGAAGAACTTCTGCGGGCGCAAACGCGGCAGCGTGGACAGCTGCGCGCGCGACTCCACCTGGAACACCCCCACCGCGTCGGCGCGGCACAGCATGTCGTAGACCTCTTTTTCCGCCAGGTCCAGCTCCCACAGATTCACCTTGTGCCCAGTGGTCTCCTCCACCAAGTCCTGCATGTGGTGCAGCGCCTCGAGCATGCCCAGCCCCAGTAGATCGAACTTCACCAGCCCGGCCGCCGCGCAATCATCCTTGTCCCACTGCAACACCGAACGCTTTTCCATCCGTGCCCACTCCATCGGCACCACATCCGCGATGGGGCGGTCGCACAACACCATGCCGCCCGAGTGAATGCCCAGATGGCGCGGTTGCCCGAGGAATTGTTCCGCCAGCTTGACGACGTCCCCCGGCGGCTCCGAAAGCCCCTTCGACCAGGAATCCGCGGAGCCCTGTGGGTAGCCGAGGGCACGAGCGGCGTCGCGAGTCGCGCCCTTGCGGCGATACGTGATGACGTTGGCCACCTGCGCAGCCCGCTCACGCCCATACTTTTCGTAGACGTACTGGATAACCTCCTCGCGGCGACCGGACTCGATGTCAATGTCGATGTCCGGCGGCCCGTCGCGGTCAGGAGAAAGGAAACGCTCAAAAAGAAGGCCCGCGGAAATCGGTTCCGCGTTGGTAATACCCAAAGCAAAACACACCGCAGAGTTCGCCGCCGAGCCGCGGCCCTGGCACAGGATGTTGGAGCGCTTACAGAAATCCACTAGGTCGCACACGATGAGGAAGTAGCCGGGGAATGTCAGCTGTTCGATAACCCCTAGCTCATAGGCGATCTGCTTCCATGCCCGCTGCTGCACGTCAGCGGGCCGGGAGGCATAACGCTCCTCGGCGCGCACCCAGGTCAGGTGTTCCAGCCAGGTCATCTCCGTGTACCCGTCGGGCACCTCGAAGTCCGGCAGGTTGGGCGCCAACGCGTCCCAGGTAAAACTGCATTCGTTTAAAACAGCGACCGTCTCCGCGATAAGCTCCGGCCGGTCCGGGAAAAGCTGCGCCATCTGCTCACCCGAGCGCAGCCAGCCGGCGCCCATGGGGTGGGCATCGGGAGCCGCCTGCTCGAGGGACTGCCGCCTGGCCAACGCCTGCTTGGCACCAGCCAGCCTGGCCTGCTGCCGGGTGGCCGCTGCGGGACGAGCGGTTGCGATGGCCCGGAGGCCGTTGTATCTATCGAGCGCAGCATAGTGATCCGCGTCCTCAGGAGTCATAGTGCACGCATATTCGAGGACTATGCTGTCTATTTTTATTCTTTCGAGCAAGTGGTCGATTTTATCCAGCCACTCCCACCCCACCAGAAAAAGGCAATGATCCTGTAGCCGCTCAGTAATCTCCCCCAAGGGCGGGTACGCCACTTCGCCCTTTACCCCCGCATCCATACGGGCCTGTGCGATCAAACGTGAAAGCCGGCGGTACCCCTCGGGTGTGCGAGCAAGGACGGTCAGGGGGGCGTCGGAAAGCGAAAGCTCCGCACCGAACACCGCAGGTAGCCCCACTTTGGCTGCGGCCTCAGCGAATTTCATGAGGCCGTAGAATCCGTCCTTGTCCACCAGCGCAAGGCCACACAGACCCAGCTCCACCGCCCGCGCCACCAGCTCCTCTGGTTCCGAAGCGCCGTCCAAAAAGCTATAGGACGACACGGCATGCAGCTCCGCAAACGCCACTGACGACGCCCCGTGCTCCGGCAAATCCACAGGGGAACCCACATGATCCACGGGCACGGGAGTGGGCGTAGGACGTCCAGAAAGAATCCTTTCCACCCGTGACCAGGGCAGCGCCGCCCCACCGTTGAACCTCATGGAAAAACAATATGATCGAAATTATGTTCTAGTCAATTTACGTGCACGCTACATCCGATATAGACAAAGCGGTTCAATCCCTGTTAGGTTTCTTTCATTCAAATCTATTTCAATCGAAGGGATTCCTCCTATCATGCGTATCCGTCGCGTTCTTGCAGCTTCCTCCGCAGCAGTTATCGCAGCCACCAGCCTCGTGGCTTGCTCCTCCGATTCCTCCGACTCCGCTTCCGGCGAGCCTGACGGCCCAATCGTCATCGGCACTACCGACGCCGCCAAGAAGGCATGGTCTGCTTTCGAGGACGAGGCTGAGAAGCAGGGTCTCGAGATCGAGGTCAAGAACTTCTCCGACTACAACACCCCGAACCAGGCCCTGAACCAGGGCGAGCTGGACACCAACAACTTCCAGCACCTGAAGTTCCTTGCTGAGTTCAACAAGGGCAACGGCACCGACCTCGTTCCGATCGTCGCAACCGAGATCGTTCCGCTGGCCCTGTTCTGGAAGGACCACAAATCCCTCGACGGCATCGAGGGCCAGGAAGTCGCCATCCCGAACGACTCCACCAACCAGGGCCGCGCCATCAACGTGCTGGTCCAGGCCAAGCTCGTCACTCTGAAGAAGGAAGGCCTCATCACCCCGGGTCTGCCGGACATCGACGAGGCTAAATCCAAGGTCAAGGTTGTGCCTGTCGACGCCGCCCAGACCCCAACCGCTTACGGCGAGGGCAAGCCGGCCATCATCAACAACTCCTTCCTCGACCGCGCAGGTATCGACCCGACCACCTCCGTGTTCCAGGATGACCCGAACTCCCCAGAAGCTGAGCCTTACATCAACGCATTCGTCGTTCGCGCTGAGGATGCTAACAACGAGCAGATCAAGAAGGTCGCTGAAATCTGGCACACTAAGGCTGTCCAGGACGCAGTTGCTGAGGACTCCAAGGGCACCTCCGTTCCCGTTGAGAAGTCCGCAGAAGAGCTGAAGGAAATCCTCGACCGCCTGGAAAAGACCACTTCCAAGTAGTCATCTCAGCCTTCCCCGGAACACCACAGCGTGTCCGGGGTTTCGGCCGTCAACCGTCACATCGATTTGAAGGAAACACCTCACGTGACACAGCAATCAGGGGCCAAGCAAGGTACCCGCATTGAGTTTCGAAACATCACCAAGGTTTTCAAGAACAAGAAGACCGAAACAAAGGCGCTTGACAGCGTTTCCCTGACCGTCGAGCCCGGCGAGATCGTCGGCATCATCGGTTTCTCCGGCGCCGGTAAGTCCACGTTGGTCCGCATGATCAACGGCCTGGACAAGCCGACCTCCGGCCAGCTGCTGCTAGACGGCACCGACATCGTGGGCATGCCAGAGCCCACGCTGCGCGGCATTCGCCGCAACATCGGCATGATCTTCCAGCAGTTCAACCTGATGTCTTCGCGTACCGCTGCGGGCAACATTGAGTACCCACTGCGTCTGGCAGGTGTTCCAAAGGAGGAGCGCAAGCGCCGCGTCGAGGAGCTCCTGCAGTTCGTCGGCCTGGGCGACAAGGGCTCGAACTACCCGGAGCAGCTCTCCGGCGGTCAGAAGCAGCGCGTGGGCATCGCTCGTGCGCTGGCTACCAACCCGTCCCTGCTGCTGGCCGACGAAGCCACCTCCGCGCTCGACCCCACCACCACCCACGAGGTGCTGGAACTGCTGCGTAAGGTCAACCGCGACCTTGGCATCACCATCGTCGTGATTACCCACGAGATGGAGGTCGTCCGCTCCATCGCCGACAAGGTCGCCGTGATGGAAAACGGCCGCATCATCGAGGCCGGTAGCGTATACGAGGTCTTCTCCAACCCGCGCACCGAGGTCGCGTCCAAGTTCGTGGCAACCTCCCTGCGCAATACCCCGGACCTCGTCGAGGCAGATGACCTGCTCGCGCATGAGGGCCGCTTGTTCACCATCAATCTGACCGAGAACTCCGGCTTCTTCGCCGCTTCTGCTCGCCTGGCCGAACAAGGCGTATCCATTGCGGTCGTTCACGGCGGCATCACGACGCTGCAGAAGCACTCCTTCGGCAAGCTGACGGTCCGCCTCAACGGCAACCCGGCTGCCATCGAGGAGTTCTACAACACCTTGCAACAGACCACCGAGATTGAGGAGATTTCCCGATGAACGTGACCTACCAAGCTGCCGCTGACTGGGATCGCTTGGGCGATACCCTCGTCGAGGCCATCCAAGACACCCTCATCATGGTCTCCACCACCATGGTGGTCGCAGGTCTCCTCGGCCTCGTGCTGGGCGTGCTGCTCTTTACCACCCGCCCGGGTGGCATCCTGCAGAACAAGGTTGTCTACTTCATCATCAACATCCTGGTGAACTTCGTCCGCCCGATTCCGTTCATCATCCTGCTGGCCTTCGCGCAGCCGCTAACCGTGGCGGTCCTTGGCGGTTCCATCGGCCGCGAGCCGGCGACCTTCGTCATGATCATCGCAGCCACCTTCGCCGTGGCCCGCATCGTGGAGCAAAACCTCGTGGCCATCGACCCGGGTGTCATCGAGGCCGCCCGCGCGATGGGCGCTTCCCCGTGGAAGATCATCACCTCGGTCATCATCCCGGAGGCTCTCGGCCCGCTGGTTCTGGGCTACACCTTCCTGTTCATCGGCATCGTCGACATGTCCGCGATGGCCGGCTACGTCGGAGGCGGCGGCTTGGGTGACTTTGCCATCGTCTACGGCTACCGCGCCTTCGAGTGGGAAGTCACCGTGGTGGCAACGCTCATCATCATCGTGCTGGTCCAGGCCGCACAGTTCTTCGGCAACTGGCTCTCGGCCAAGATTATGCGCCGCTAACGTTCTCCGCGTGCACACCCACTGCGTGCCACGCCTTCGAGGTCTTCGGTTCGTCCCCACACGAGGAGACGACGCCGGAGACCTCTTTTTCTTGCAATTCCACCCGCCACTCACGGCCGTCGGCGTGGCGCACGTGGGCGTCGTCAGCGCGCAGCTGTCCAAAACGCACGCGCTCCCCTGCCTCGATCAACCCACGCGCCACGGCCAGCTCTGCCACCTGCCCGCGCGGTCCGTACAAACCGCAGCCGCGGTTGCCCGGGTAGAAGTACTCGCCGCGCTGCGCAGCGCGCACCAGTTCACGGGCTGCCTCAATGTTGAGACGCCCAAAGGAATAGCCCCACGGCATCAGCAGAATCGACGGCGCAAAACGGTGCCCCTTCGTGTGCGAAGTCTCCCATACGACGTCTGGGAATTCGGCGGCCAGTTCCGCCGCCAGCGCGCGCCCTTTCACGGCGCAGCACACGTCACGGCGTCCATGGGTGCAGATGAGCACGAGCGGATGCTTTGCGACGTCGCCAAGCGGCGCCCCCAAATCCAGCCCCAGGATGTCCGCGGGTCCATCGAGGAGATACTCCTTGTATACGCCCTGTTCCGCCCACACCACGTAGCAGCGGTGCTGGCCGTTGATGACGCGGCCTTCCTTTCCGGGCTTGCGGATGAGCTGCAGCCCGGCGACGCCTTTGAGCTTGGCTTTGAGCTGCGCGGTGAGCTCGGGGCCGAAGGTTCCACCGTCAAGGATGTCGCGGGACCATCCGTTGGGCCATTCGAAGAGCACAAAGACGCTTTCCTTCTTCGCCGTGCCGGGGAGGGGCTCAACTTGTACGTCAGAGCAAAAAGTCATGAAGAACAGCTTACCTGTCCCATGCACCACACCAATCACAACAATGCGGTTACGATGTTCATTCTGTTCCCTCAATGGCTATGCATTTGAACGGGTTAGGCAATACTCTGTTTTTATGCCGAAAACATCCTCACTCGCGCCTGTGCTCGCCGCGCTCACCCTCGGCGCGGTTGCCTTGGCCGCGTGCTCTAGCGTTTCCGAGAATGCGGCCGCACCCACCTCTACCTTTGCTGCCACCTTGTCCGGCGGTGTCAACCAAACCTCCGCGCCCGCCGGCATCACCCCGCTCGGAGAGACCAACATTGAGCGCAAAACCGAACGCCCCCAAGCTCCGTCCAAGCTCGTTGTCACGGACGTCCGCGTAGGCAAGCACGACGGCTTCGAGCGCGTTGTCTTTGAATTCACTGGCGACGGCTCCCCCGGCTGGTTCATCGACTACGACGACAAACCAGCCCAGCAGGGCTCCGGCAACCCCATCACCTACAAGGGCTCTACCGCGCTGAACGTCAACATCGACGGCACGGTCTACCCCTTCGAGATGGACATGCCGGATCCACACATCGGAACTACGGAGGGCACGAGCGAATCCGGCGGTTTCATCACGCAGGTGGTCAGCTCGGGCACGTTTGAGGGCCGCTCCCAGTTTGTCGTTGGTATGAACAAGCGCCACCCGTACTCCGTACAGGTGCTGCGCGGCCCGACCCGCTTGGTCATCGACGTCCTCGCAGCGACCTAATCTCGCTCAGCAGTAGGAGGCTTCTACGCTCCACCTGCCGGCCGCCCACACCAGCAGCCACGCGCGCTGCCCTTTATCGCCCTGCCCCACCACTTGGAGCCGGGCGATTCTTTGTTCTTTCTCTCCCCACCACAACGTATCTACCGGCCAGGGTCCTGCCCAGCCAATCACCCGATAGCGTTTTTGCCCCCAGCCCAGCGCCACGGGAGCTGAGCTCAGCAGCGCTTCGGCGGTGACGTAGACGTCGTGGGAGGAGGCGTCGATAAGCCGAATGCGTGCAGCCGGATGCGCCAGGCTCGCTGGCAGCGGCGAGGGAATCCGCCCCGGCCAACTGCCCTCCGGCGCGGGATCGCGCTGCTCACCGTAGGGAACATACGCGATGCGCTCGGCCACTCCGCGCCCGCCTGCCTCCCGCGGCTGCAACACGCGATCCACACCCAACTGCGACTGCACGCGTGCGATAACACGCTTAGCCTGTTCATCGCTTTTTGCGTGCCCCCATAGCCCAGCGCTTGCAGGGGCCGCGACCTCCACCGGCTCCAGCGCCAGCTTGGACACCCCGCCGCCGTTAGATGCGCGGGCCGAGCTCAGCCAACCGTCGAGCTGCCAGCGCACACGATCCGCCGTGGCATTTTCGCTCAGCGCCTCCTGCGTGCGCCAGATTCGCTCCAGCCGCTCGCCGCCCACGAACTCCGCCACGACCCGCAACCGCAGACACACCTGCCCTGCTTCCTTCAGCACGCCATGCAACCGCGCCGCCAACTGCCTCGCCGCGAAGGCTGCCGCGTCCACGCGCTCCAACGGCTCCTCGAAGACCATCTCCACAGCAAGATCCGGCCGCGCCAGCTCCGGCGCCACTCGCCTATCCGGGGCCGCACTGGCCACCGCATGACAACGCCTGCCAGCCTCGCCAAAGCGCGTAGTGACCTGCCGCAACGGCAGCTGCGCGAGCTCACCTAGGCTGCGCACGCCCAACTTCGCCAGCTGACTCACCAACTCCTCAGGGCAGGCCAACGACGTCTCCGCTGCGAGCACGGCCACCGGCTGCTGCGCCAAAAACTCCCGCGAGCCACCCACCGGGACCACGGTGCCCACCCCCTGATGCCGTGCTGCAATGAGCGCCGTAGCAATCTCATCAGCCACCCCGATGGTGGCGTCGAGGCCGGCGCGGGAGGCGGCGTCGACAAGCATGTGCATCGCCACGCCCTCGCCACCATGGAAACGCCCGGCAGCGGCCGCATCCACGATGACTAGCCCCGGGCGCAGGACCTCAATGGATGACGCCACAGCGTCGAGACCTGCAGCAATCTCCGCGAACACCGCGCCGTCCCGGTCCGCGTTAAACTCCTCCACCCGCAACTCCGGCGACACCGCCTGGGCCTGCCGCAGACGCATCCCCCGCCGCACCCCAGCCCGGCGTGCGGGCGCATCGCAGACCACGACCTTATGTTGCGCCACGATAGCCGTGCCCTGCTGCGAACTTGACTGCCCTCCTGCACCGTCGAGAACACGCAGCGCCTGGACCGGCCAATCCGGAAACCACAACGCCGCGACCCTCATACCGCCTCCAAACGACGCCTCTGGCCGCACGTCATCATGCCTTGCTTGGCGCGCACACCTTTAGCCTCCACGCGCACGGCGATATCGATGCCGTTGATTCGCCCACTTCCGCGCCCCAGCCCGCGGAAGGTGGTGACTTCCGCATCGATTTCCGTGACGGTTCCCGGCAGGCGCACGCCCACCGTCAACACTGCCGCCTGCCCGCCACGGATCTTCGCCAGAACGGGCCGCGCTTTCGACGGCGTGACTTCCCCAACCCCGCGGTGAATAACGACATCGAGCCCTTCCGCCAACACTCCAGTCACGGCCCAGGGATCAGTCCCTGGATCGGGTACCACAATCACCCGCGAAAGATCCCCATTATCGGCCACTTGTGCGAGAGACAGTTCCGGCCATCCAACGATGCCGACGTGTCCGCCCTGCGCGCTAACATGGGAGACAATCTCCACGATGAGCGAGGGACAATCAGCACAGCGCACAACCTGCCGGCGAGCTAACCCTCCGCCCGGAAGCAGCTTGGCCAGTGCAGAAGGTGCCTCAACCAGCTCTACTTCCGGCTGCACTTGAGGTGCGATAGCAGGGCTTTCCAGCTTCTGCATCTCGGCGCGCAAAGCGGCAATACGGTCCGCACGGCTCAACGCCGAGCTACCGCTAACCATATCCGCTATGCGAACGCCTGTTTGATTCATTCCCCTATTATGAACCCTGCCCCGGACACACGCAATTACGTGTTCGAATGGTAGCGTTGACCGGCATGAACGCCCATCTCAGCGATATTCGCAACCTCAGCACTCCCATCCCCACCCCACACTGGGTTCGCCTGGGCGCATCTTTTCTCATCGGCGCGGCCGTGGCCGTCATGGTCAGCGATATCCACTTCGGCATCGCAATCGGCGCAGGCCTTATCTGTTTGATTGCCGCGTTCGCGCTTGTTTTTCTCCATCCTTATAGGGCTGAGCTGCGCGCTTACGCGGACAAGAAAAATGTGACCATGCTGCCCAACATCGGGCAGCTCGTCCCTCTGATGTTCCTATGGCTCATCGTTATGCTGGCCCCGCTGTTTTCGCTTCCAGTCTGGGGCGTGGCCGTGACGTGGCTGGTCATCGCGGGCGCTGCCTTCTTCGTATTCCCCCACGTAGACGGCACCCGCAAACTCGCCTACGCCTAGGACTCAGTCCAAATCGTGGCTCGCCGCCCAGCGCGTGAGCTGGTGGCGATTGGATTGCTGCGTCTTGCGCAAGATATTCGACGCATGCGTCTCCACCGTCTTCACCGAGATAAAGAGACGCTCGCCGATTTCGCGATACGTGTAACCGCGTGCGAGCAGCCGTAGCACCTCGAGTTCGCGCCTGGTCAGCGCGTCGACTGCCGGGTCCACTGATTCGTCCGGCGCTCCGGGCTTCGACTCGGCCAGCGCGCCGGACGCGAACGCGTCAAGCACGAATCCCGCCAGCCGCGGCGAGAAATACGCGTCGCCCTCATGCACGCGGCGCACGGCCGCTGCGAGTTCCGGACCCGAGATATTCTTCGTCACGTAGCCTCGCGCACCGGCGCGAATGAGCGCGATGACATCTTCTGCTGCATCTGAGACACTCAGCGCCAAGTACACCGGCCCTGGCGCCTCGCGCAGCACCGCCAGCCCGCCACCGTCCGGCATGTGCACGTCGAGCAGCACCACGTCCGGCTGCGACGCAGCAATCCCCGCCACCGCCTCGGCGACGGTACCCGCGTCACCTGCAACTTCGATATCGGCAGCCTGAGCGAGCTCCGCGCGCACGCCGGCACGGAAGACGGAGTGATCATCGACGAGGAAAACGGAAACCATGGCTACAAAGCTACCGTGAGCTCCACCTCGGTGCCCTGCCCCGGCGTCGATGTCACCCGCGCGGTGCCCCCGGCGTGTTCCATGCGCCCGCGGATAGAGTCCCGAATTCCGTGCCGGTCCCCGGCCACCGTGCTCGGGTCAAAGCCCGCGCCACGGTCGCGCACAAAAATGGACAGCTCGCCGGCTAAGTTTTCCGCATACACGTCCACCGTATCGACGCCCGCGTGCTTACCGGCGTTGACCATCGCCTCCCGCGCGGCCTGCACCGCGAGCTTCGTGGGCTCGGTAAGCTCGATATCTTCGCCCACCGTCACCGGCGCAATCCGCACTGGGAACAGGTCTTCGACCTCGCCACACGCCGCGGCCAGCGCGCCAAAGACCGTCGCCGGCGCTGCCGAGGGGGCGTCGAATAGCCAGGCGCGCAGCTCGCGTTCCTGCGATCGTGCGAGCCGCGCGACCTCCGCCGGATCCTCCGCGCGTTTTTGAATAAGCGCCAGGGTCTGCAGCACTGAGTCATGCAGGCGCGCCGCCATGATCGCCTGGGCTTCCGACGCCGCCTTCTCCGCGCCCTCATCCGCCACCTGGCGCCACAGCTTGAGCACGAGCGGCACCACGAGGGCGCCGAGACCGACAACGGTCAGCGCGACCGCCGCCAACGCCGGAATGAAGTCCGCGCCGCCGTCCCACCGCGCGATGGTAATGACCACGCCGGACAAGACGAGCACACTGCCCGCAGCAATGCTCAGCTTGCTCGTTATGTTCTCGAGCCCGCGGTCATAGGCCTGCCATGTCACGAGCGCACCCGCGCCGACGATGACCAGCGGCAGCAGCATGTTGGCTCCGCTGGCCAGCGCGCCGACGACCGCCGCCACGGCAATGAATACAAGCAACCAGTTAGCCCGGAAGTCGAAGCGGGAGGCGGGCGCGGGAGTATCAGCAGGCTTGGTCGCAACCCATACCCCGGCGTAGAGGAACGCGCCGAGGCCGCCCAAAGCGCACAACGCGGTCAAGGCCAGGCGTACGAACAACACGTCAACGCCCAGGTGCGCCGCCACCCCCGCGCCCACGCCCGCCACGACGCGGCCGTCCTGGGGACGTGCCAAGGTCGGGAACGCGGGCTGAGTCGCGCGCGACGCGTAGGGAGAACTCATGCCCTTAATCTTCGCACGGCTGCGCCCCGTGCGGATCGGGGTAAACCCTGAAGTTCAAAAATCAGGGCGTTCCCCGATGGTGGCTTACCTCGCAGTGCGTCACGATATAGGTATGAACACCGCGACTCTCAACCAGATGTGGGACACGCGCCCGCCCCGCATCCCGAGTAACCAGGGCGGCAATGCCATGATCGCCGGTGTCTGCGAAGGCATCGGCGTGCGCTACCAAATCGACCCAGTCCTCGTCCGCGTGGCTTTCGTTGTTACCGCGCTCGTCCTCGGCGGCGGCATCGCGCTCTACGCCCTGGCGTGGATGTGCATGCCGCTCTACGGCAAGGCCACCGCACCCGTCCAGGACCTCTTTGGCAAGGCCGACGGCCCGAAGTCCGAATCCAGCCTCGCCGTCGGGCTCATCATTCTCTTCGCCGCCACGGCCGGCTTCGGCCCACTGTTCGGCGAGAAGCAAACCCTCTCCACCGTCGTCATTTTCATCCTCGCCGCCGTAGCCTGGTACGGACTGCACCAACGCCAACCCATCCCGCCCGCCGGCCTCCTCGCGGCGCCGGTCCCCGACGCCGCCCCGGGGCCCGATATGTCCGCCTTCACCCCCGTCGAGGGCTACCCGTTTCCGCCGGGGCGCACGACCCCACCGTCCTGGGATCCCCTGGGCACGGTGCCCGAGGCCTGGGACCTGCCAGACCCCGCGCCCGCCCCCGCACCCAAGAAGAAATCCCACGAGGGTCTCATCGCGACGGTCGCCGTGAGCGCCGCTGTCATCGTGGGCATCTCATTTATATGGACAATGGCCGCGTCCGAAGACAACACGAAGAACCACGCGGGCTCGGTCACCTATACCGTGCGCGACGCCGCGGACCTGCCGGACGCCTTTTCCAACGGCGTGGGATCCATGACCATCGACCTGCGCGAGCTCACGCTCGATAAGCCCCGCACGCTCACCATCGATAACGACGTGGGCAGCATCGATGTCTACCTGCCGGACAATCTGCCCATCGCGCTCGAATGCGACACCGGCATTGGTGAGAGCAACTGCGTTCCGCGCACCGATCCCGGCGCTAAGCTGACGTTAATTATCGATAACGGAATTGGCACTACTACTATTCACGAGTAATGAAAAAGAAGACTATCGCTATCACCACCGCCGCCCTCGCCGTCCTCGCTGCGGGCGGTAGTGGTGCCTACTACCTCGCCTTCGGCCCCGACGGCGTGGTGCTCACCGCCGCTGATGTCACGACCGTCGCGGCGAAGGACATCACGCAGTCCGTGCCCGCAACGGGCACCATCGCCGCGGCGCGCGAGGTCTCGCTCGCCACGACGCAAACGGGTCCCATTGTCACGCTCGACGCGAAAGTCGGCCAACGGGTCAAAGCTAACCAGGAGCTCGCCTCGTTCGACACCTCCGCCGCCGAGCGCGAGTTGCACAGCCAACGCGCGTCCCAGGCTGCAGAGGAAATCACGGCCTTCAACCAGATCGAGGCCGCGCAGCTGGAACTGGCGCACTCCCAAGACGCGCTGGATCAGGGGCTCAACGGCGAGGTAAACGCCGCGCGTGCCTCCGTCGATACCGCGCAGCGCGCCTACGACGACGCCGCGCGGGCCGTCGCCGACTCCCGCGCTGCCTCCGATCCGTCGGTCGCCGAGGCCGCCGCCGCGGTCGACACGGCCCGCGCCGGGCTGCGCACCGCGAATAACGCATCGCTACAGGCCGCGCTCGCCACGCTCGGTGCTGCTGGCGAGGGCACCGCGGATGGCGCCACCATTGCCACGTCGCTGCTCGCCTCGGTCGAGGCGGATGACGCGGTCAGCGACGCCCAGAACCGGGTTGACCACGCCGAGGAGTCCTACGCCCACGCGCTCGAGGGCGTCGACCGCGAGGTGGGATCCAAGCAGCGCGCCGCCAACGCCGCCTACGCCCAGCTTTCCGACGCCCAGCTCGCCCAGCGCGCCGCAGAGCTCGGCGCCCAACAGCAAATCGCCACGCAATCCCAGGCCGTCAACCACGCCCTCAAGTCCGCCGCGGGCGCCCGCGTCGCCGCCGAGGAAGCCAATGCGAAACTCGAGTTCGACATCTCCGGTTCTCACCTCCTCTCGCCGCTCAGCGGCGTGATCACGTCCGTCACCGCGCAGCAAGGCCGCCCCGCCGAGGGGCCGCTGCTCGCGATCGCGGATGACTCGTCCCTCCTCGTCAAGGCAACGGTCAAGGAAGCCGACATCGCGGATATAAAGGTCGGCGACCGCGTCACGTTCACCTCCCCCAGCCAGCCGCATAAGGAATACACGGGCACCGTGTCCTTCATCTCGCCCGTCTCCGCCGCGCCCGCCGAGGCCGCCGGCTCTGGGGCCTCCACGCCGGCGGGGAACGGTACCGGCGCGGGTTCGGGGAAGGCCGAGTTCCCCATCGAAGTCCGCGTGGACGGCAACCGCGAGGGCCTGCGTCTAGGTTCCACGGCAAAGGTCAAGGTCGTCACGCACGAGGACAAAGACGCGCTGACAGTTCCGCTCAGCGCGCTCATCGGTGGCGACAAAGCCGTGCTCGTCGTTTCCGACTCCGGCACCATCGAGCGCCGCGACGTGAAATTGGGCACCCGCACCGATTTCGAAGCCGCCGTCACCTCTGGCCTCCGCCGCGGCGACCGCGTGCTCACCCAGGGCGCGGCCCATGAAGGCGACGTCGGCCAGCAGGCATACCTGCCCGACGCAGCGAGCGGAGAGAAATGAGCCTCATCGACATGCGGGGCATCGTCAAGCGCTTTAACGAGGGCACCGACGCCGAAATCACCGTCCTGCCTGGCTGCGACTTCTCGATGGAACCTGGCGAGTTCGTCGCCGTCATCGGCCAGTCCGGCTCCGGCAAATCTACGCTCATGAACATCATTGGGCTGCTCGATCGCCCCACCGCGGGCACGTATTTCCTCGGCGGCGAAGACGTCTCCACCTACAACGATGCCGCACTCGCCCGCCTGCGCGCCGACAAGCTCGGCTTCGTCTTCCAGAACTTCAACCTCATCGGCCGCATCACCGCGCTCGCCAACGTGGAGATGCCCATGGTTTACGCCGGCGTGCCCCGCCGCGAGCGCTCCCGCCGCGCCGCCGAGCTTCTCGACCTCGTCGGCATGTCCGAGCGCGCCAGCCACCTGCCCAACGAACTCTCCGGCGGCCAGAAGCAACGCGTGGCGATTGCCCGCGCGCTCGCCAACAACCCGGAGGTCATCCTCGCCGACGAGCCCACCGGTGCCCTTGACTCCCAGACCGGCCGCCTCGTCATGGACCTCTTCCACGAGCTCAACCGCGAGCGCGGCACCTCCATCGTGTTTATCACCCACAACCCGGAGCTCGCCGCCGAGTGCTCGCGCACCGTGACCATGACGGACGGGGTGCTGAAATGAATCTCACCGAATCTTTGCGCATGGCGCTCACCTCGCTGCGCACCAACAAGATGCGCTCGCTACTCACGCTGCTGGGCGTCATCATCGGCATTGCCGCCGTCATCGCGATCCTCACCCTCGGCTCCGCGCTCAAGGGCCAGTTCACCTCTGACCTCGACAAGGTCGGCGCCAATAACTTCCAGGTCCAGGTCAAGGAGCGCACCGACGAAGGTGAGACCGACTACTACGTCGAATCCTCCGTCGACGACCCCGACTCCCTCCTCACCCCCGAACAGCTCGAGCAGGTGCGCACGGCGCTCGCTCCCGACGTCGAGGGCGTCATCATCGGCGAAACCGACACGTATCCGGGCGACCTGACGGTAGAGGGGGCATCGGAAAGCTCAGCGGTAGCGGTGAAACCCACCAACCCGGACTACGTGACGGCCTCGCAGTTCACCGTCCGCACCGGCCGCGCACTCACGGACGACGACATCGCGGCCGACCGTGCCGTGACCATGCTCTCCGCCGCGACCGCCACCGAGCTCTTCGGCGACGCCGACCCGGTGGGCCAGACACTGAATTTTGCCTCGCTCGACGGCACGGATCTCGAGCTCACCGTCATCGGCGTCTACGACAGCCCCGACACCGGCGCGCTCATCGGTGGCGGTGGGCCCGAATACGCGCTCGTGCCCTATCCTCTCGCTGCACAGCTTTCCGACGCCCCTTTAGCCGGCGAGGCCTTTTCCTCCGTGTCCCTGCGCGCGGCGCCCGGCACGGACAAGGCCGCGCTCGGCGCGCGGCTCCAAGCGGCCTTCGACTCGATGTACGCCGACAACGAGGACTACCGCGTCGAGGTCACCGACTTCAGCAAGGACCTGGCGAGCCTCAACCAGCTGCTCACGGCGTTGTCCGCGGCGATTGCGGCAATCGGCGGGATCTCGCTGCTCGTCGGTGGCATCGGCGTTATGAACATCATGCTGATTACCGTCACGGAGCGCACCCGCGAGATTGGCGTGCGCAAGGCGCTCGGCGCGCGGCGGCGTGACATCCGCCTGCAGTTCGTGACGGAGGCCATCATCGTGTGTCTCATCGGTGGGCTCATCGGCGTGGTGCTCGGCTCTGTGGCGGGCATGATCGGCTCGTCGCTCATGGGCTACTTCGTGTTCCCGCCGCTCGGCGCGATTGTGGTCTCGCTGCTCTTCGCCCTCGCCATCGGGCTTTTCTTCGGCTACTACCCTGCCGGCAAAGCGGCAAAGCTCGACCCGATTGAGGCCCTGCGCTACGAGTAGCCTGGCTGCACGATTCATTTCGGCAACGACTACAACGAAGCTGCCCATCCCGCCATCCTCGCGGCCCTCGCCGCACCGGGATCGCATGCGGGCTACGGTCTCGACGAGCATGACGTCGAGACCGCGATGGCCTATATCTCGCAACCCACCGCATACGGCACCTTGTACTCACACTCAGAGCTCACCGAATTGCGCGCTATTTGCGACGAGTATTCGCTCACGCTCTTCGTCGACGGCGCCCCGCCTCGGCTATGGCCGCGCGGCCTCGGACGTCACGCTGCCGAACCTCGCACGTCTCGCTCACGTGTTTACCATCGGCGGCACGAAGTGCGGCGCCGCCTTCGGCGAGGCCGTCGTCTTCGCCACCCCGCACCCATACTTCCGCAACGCGATGAAGCAGAACTCCGGGCTGCTGGCCAAGGGTTGGCTGCTCGGCGCACAATACGAAGCGCTCTTTACCGACGGCCTCTACGAGGCGATCACGGCTCACGCCAACGAGCAAGCCGCCCGGATCGCCGCCGCCTTCGCCTCCGCCGGCATTCGGATGCTCTTCGGCCCGCCCCCCAACCAGCAGTTCGCGCTTCTCACCTTGGCCCAGGAGGCCGCGCTGTCCGAGGACTACGTCTGCCAGTTCTTCGAGGAACACGACGGCCTGCGCGCCGTGCGTTTCTGCACGTCATGGTCCACACGCGGCGAGGACGTCGACGCGCTCTGCGCCTCCATCGCCCAACTCTAGGTCTACCCCTGTTCGAATACCCCTGTTCGACAAATACATTGGACAATCGGTTGCAGGCTTTCCGAT
>NZ_KV788517.1:0-1034 GCF_001807295.1 Corynebacterium sp. HMSC06C06 | reverse complement strand
CGGGGTTTCGTTTGTGGGGGTTAGTCCACGGTGCAGAGGTAGCGCTTGCCGTAGGGCGTGACGTACCAGTAATTGCCCTCGGCATCGCGGGTATACGAATCTTCGTCGGCCTTGCGTCCGTTATGGAAACGGCATAACGGCACAAGGTTTTCGACGTTCGTATCGCCGCCCTTGTTCCGCGGGATAAAGTGGTCACGCTCGCACAACAGAGCCGGGGTCACACAGCCCGGGTGAATACACTGCGGATGCAACGCAAACGCCATGAGTGTTTGCTTCTCGTTGAAGATCGGCGTCGACTTAAAGCAATCCACCGGCTCGCCCCAATCGGTCACCAGCGTGACGTAGCCGACCTCCGCCAACTTCTCCTGCACGAGCAAACGAGCCGGGCGCACCGTGCCATCCGTGGCACGAATAAGCTTGCCCTCAGCGAGGTACTCCTCATGCTCATCGAGACGAATAACTACGTGCGCAGCACGGGCTGGGGCTTGAATTTGTTCTCCGTCGGCGACGAACTGTTTGAACCCGTCGAGCAGGTCGTCGCCGGGCAGCGCGCCGAGCATGTCCATCAGCCACGGGTCTTGGGTGTTAATCACCAAACGGTGCCAGCCGTCTTTGCCATAGGTATGGCGGGCGGACTCCACGCGGGTCTTCGGCTTGGCAAGCTGCGCGCCGACCTCATCGAGCTTGGTCTCCGCCGTGCCACACAAGGTCACGCGGGCGGCGTTGGGGTCGTCGCAGCGCGCGGCGAGCACCTCGATGCGGGCGAGCACGCGCAGGGAATGGCCGGCAGCGCGGGCGGCCTTGCGGGCCTCGGCGATGCCTTTGGGCTTAGTGCGCCAGTAGACGGCGGCCAAGGGGTGGATGAACTTGGCGTCGGCGAGTGTTAGGCCGCGGTCGCGTAGTTCAGCCACGCTAAGGCCAGCGGCTTCCTTGAGAGAATCGACGCCGAGAGCAAGGGCATCGAAGATCGAGACGGTCATGCCACGGAGGATAAAGAGGCATCGGAAAGCCTGCAACCGATTGTCCAATGTATT
>NZ_KV788516.1:1215-36623 GCF_001807295.1 Corynebacterium sp. HMSC06C06 | reverse complement strand
GTAGCATTACCTAGAAACCAAAACCAATGGTGCAGCGACGCCTAGAATCCGCCCGTTAGTTCAGACTGACGGCTTTAGGGGCTCGAGGTTATCGTTGTGGTCGCCGGTCTTGTTGGCGCGCATTATGTAGTGCCGGCCGGCGATCGCGGGGCTTGTATGCCCAAGATGTCCGGCAGCCTCCTCAGCCCCATTACGTTCTAAGTAGTTCCACCGAAAGGCTCCGAGGATTCATTACGCAGTCCCCTAATCGGAGCGGGTTATGTTTACTCCGTGCCCTCATTTTCCTCGGGACTGGAGGAACTAGTCGCTGGCTTCGGTATTGCTCTTATTCGCCCTGTCTAAAAATGATCCGGGGGTGATGCCGCCGAAGGCAGTGAAGCGTGGGAGCGGTTCGTGCCGTTTTTACAGTTTCCTCCGGCAGCAAGGAAAGCCATCTACACGACGAACTCTATCGAGCCGTTTAACAATGAGCTGAGTAAAGCCACCCGCAATCGAGAGACAGGTTCGAGCGGTCACGTCTTTAAGCAATCGTGCTTTAACCGCGTTGGGAAACGGTCACAATAATTTTCATCAATGAGGGTACCCACCACTTCACCACTGATGCAGGTAGGCTGGGTGAGGTTATTAGCGTTAAATCAGTACCTGAAGGGTGAGATACTCCAACCATGATCCAATTCGTAGTAGGCGCCGCCGCAGGTTATGTCTTTGGCACCAAGGCCGGCCGCAAGCGTTATCACCAGATCAAGGGCGCATACGAAAAAGCGATCAACTCCCCCGTAACCAAGAACGCTTTAAACGCCACCCGCAAGGCAGTAGCAAACAAGCTCGATCCAGAACCCCGCATGAAAGAGATAAAGGATCTAAGCCGCGGCCGCCGCGTCAAAGGAAACCAGCTAGACGGCCAAGACCGTATCTACGAGCCCGACGAAGATTAATTAGGCTGCGGCCCACGAAACGCCCTGTCATTGAGCTCGCGGCGGGCCTGCTCGAGGGCGACGAGATCGGCGAAAAGCGAGTTATAGGCTTGCTCGTCATCGGAGGGGCGCATGCGGCCTAGTTGGGCCTTAATTTGGGCCACTTGGTCGCCCACGCGGGCTTCCTGGAGGCGGGAAAGCACGCTGTCAGCATAGACCTCCCAAGCCTTGGGATCGGACTCATCGCCCACCTTGATCGGCTCAACAGCAAGCTCACTGACAAAGTTGCGCGCGGTGAGATCGAGCATCTCCCCTGCCACAGCAGCGATCCATTCCACGCTGGGCAGGTTGGCTCCGGCAGCAACGCCACCGACGGTAGAGATAGCCTCCCGAACGATTCGATAAGACTCATTCGAGTACGCATCGGCGGTAATCCCGTCGAAGTAAGAACCGGCAAGGCCCGGGTACTGCAAGGCCAGCTTTAGGGCCTCCCGCTGCGGCCACAGGTGGGTCTCACGGGGGCTCGGCACGTGGAAGACCGGAGTGTTCTGTTGCGCGGGAGCGGGCGTGCCGGCTTTAATCGGGGCGTCGGCAAGCCGTGCCCTCTTGTCCTGTTTCTTAGGCCGGCGAGCCTCCTGCTGAACCTGCTGCAGGACTTCCTCCGGGTTGGGCCAACCCACCCAGCCGGCTAGGCGGCGGGCGTACTCACGCTGCAGCGGGGCGTCGCGAATCTGCGCTACCACGGGCACCGCACGACGCAATGCTTGCAGACGCCCCTCTGCGGTATCAATGCGGTATTCGCTAAGCACCGATTGGATGACGAACTCGAACATCGGGATGCGGTCCGCGATGAGCTCACGCACCGCGGCGTCGCCCTTGGCCAGGCGCAAATCGCAAGGGTCCATGCCATCCGGCGCCACGGAAACGAAGGACTGGCCCGTGAACGCCTGCTCGCCTTGGAAGGCGCGCATGGCGGCCTTTTGTCCGGCTTCGTCGCCGTCGAAGGTGTAGATAAGCTCGCCGTTGAAGTAGGAATCATCCAGCATTAGCCGGCGCAGGACCTGCAGGTGGTCGCCGCCGAATGCAGTGCCACAGCTGGCCACTGCAGTCTTTACGCCCGCCGCGTACATCGCCATGACATCGGTGTAGCCCTCCACCACCACTGCCTGATGGGCCTCAGCAATGTTGCGCTTGGCCAAATCCAAGCCAAAGAGCACCTTGGACTTGTGATAGAGCATGGTCTCAGGCGTGTTCATGTACTTGCCCAAGTTGTCATCATCAAAAAGCTTGCGCGCGCCGAAACCAATGACGTTGCCGGATAGGTCCTTGATGGGCCACAGGAGGCGGCGGTGGAAGCGATCGATCGGCCCGCGCTTACCCATCTTGGAGATGCCTGCGGCCTCTAGTTCCTCGAAGGAAAAGCCCATGCGCAGAAGGTACTTGGTGGCCGTATCCCAACCTTCCGGGGCATAGCCACATTCAAACTCGTAGATGATCTCCCTACTAAAACCACGGTTCAGCAGGAACTCGCGCGCGGTGGCCGCCTGTGGGGTCTCCAGCTGTTGGCGGTAAAACTCGTGCACAGCCTTATTTGCCGCGATGAGGCGCTGGCGCGTGCCGGGCTTTTCGTTACGGTTGCCCGTGCTGCCGCCCTGATAATTGATGTGATACCCAATCTTCTGGGCCACTGCCTCGACAGCTTCTGGGAAGGAGACTTGCTCCATCTCCATGAGAAAGCTGAATACGTCTCCGCCCTTGCCTGTAGAGAAGCAGTGGTAGTAGCCACGCTGCGGGCGTACGTGGAAGGACGGAGTCTTTTCTTCCTTGAAGGGTGACAGCCCCTTCAAGGAGTCATAGCCAGCCGGCTTGAGCTGGACGTACTCCCCCACGATTTCCTCGATTGGCGCGCGTTCACGGATCGCTTGGATGTCGCTCTCCGGAATTCTGCCTTGTGCCATGCGCTAAAGATTACCCCGCGCGGGCTCGCGGGGCTTGGGGTGGGTCTCCCAGATGGTGTCGTTTAGTAGTCCGCTACACAGATAACGGTGACGAAGGGCGGTTTACCCACCGAAGGGGTCAGCAAAAAGGTCTGAAAGCCACACTGCCTTTTGCATGCATTTCCGAGTCACTTCACGTCGGTGTTAAGGGATTGACTGGATTTCTCGATCAGGCGCTACGCCTGTAAAGATGGGGGCATGGCCAATCCCCCCTCCTCTCAGAAGAAGCCGCTCGCAGCGATCGGCGGCGTGCTCGTGGTACTTGCAGCCGGCTACTTCGGAATCGACCTGGCAGGGAACTCTGATGGTGATAACAGCGCTTCTTCGGCCGGCTCGAGCGCCACTGCGCCGACTACCGCTGCGCCGACGACTGCTGGGTCTCGGGACGGGTCGGCTAATTCCGCCTATCCGCAGTGCGCGATGGACTCCTTGCCCAAGGAAGCTGAGGATACCGCGGAGGACATCTTGGCCGGCGGGCCTTATGAGCACCCAGACAATGACAACAAGCGCTTTGGCAACTACGAGGGCGTGCTGCCTAAGGAGTCCAAGAACTACTACCGCGAGTACACGGTGGACTCGCCTGGCGTGAACCACCGCGGCACCAAGCGCATTGTCACTGGTGGCGGCACTGAAACCGACCCTGACGTGTGGTACTACACTGACGATCACTACGATTCCTTCTGCGAGATCCCTGATGCTGAATAATCTCTCCAAAGTACTCATCACGCAGCCGCTGGAAAGCCGCGAGGATCTATACGCCGCCCTAGGCACCATCCGCGGTTGTGACGCCTGCATGGCGCCGCGCAACCTCGACGCTCTGGCGGACTTCCTGCGCGAGCACAAGGTGGAAACCATCGTGGCCTCAGCATGGAAGCTGTCCACCACTGACACCGCGGCGGTTCTCGAGGTGCTTGGGGACAACGGCGTTCGTCTCTTCCGCTAACTTCACTCTTCAGTCAACAGGGGTGCCGTGTCTACGTCTCGTATCTTTCGGTGACGAGCTGAATCGCTTACAGATTCAATGACTTTCCATTGTGCTGGGGTGGTTTCCACGAACCGGGCGTTCCCAAATTGTCGGAACTAAACGAGGCATGGATTAAGGTATCGGCCACGCACTTTTAACCCATAAACCCAGAAAACTCAGCCGTCGAGCGCGCCAGGCGCTCCAGGCGGGACTCGGTCATCGAGGCGATCTGGTCCACGATGACGCGCTGGCGCTCCGCGTCTGTTTCGGCGCGGTTAAACCAGAGCCTAAACATCGGGTCGAGCGCACCCGGCGCCCCCGCGGATAAGTAGTCAAAGACGCGGTAGATGCGCTCACGCTGGCGGTCCTGGCGAGCCAAGTGCACCGGTTCGTCCATGACGTAGAGCACCGCGATGGTCTTGAGCAGCTTGACCTCCCCTTGCGCACGCACCGGCACTGCCAGATTGCCGTGCTGGCGGCCCAGCTCCAGCTGTGGCTCTTTGGCCGCGCGGGTGGCCTGCACCGTGGCCCCGACATAGCGGCCCACGAGCTCGGAGGTCATCTTCTTCAGCGTGGTGTAAGAGCGCAGGGAGAAATCGAAGTCGCTGACCTCCCGGATGATGGGCAAGGTGCGGAGGGAATCGGCGGCGTCGAGAAGCTCGTCTGCGGTGCCGCCGAAAGCCTTAGCGCCCTTCTCCGCAAGCGCAGCGAGTTCCACCAGGTCCCACAGCACCGCGAGTGAAATGCGGCCGGAAACGATGCCGTCCTCCACGTCGTGAACGGAGTAGGCGATGTCATCGGACCAGTCCATGGCCTGCGCCTCCATCGAGGGGCGCGCGTCAGTATGTCCCTCGCGCAACCAGGCCAGGATGTGTGCGTCCTCGTCGTAGCAGCCGTACTTGCGGTTGACCGTTCCATCCGCATTGGTCTTGGTGCGTGGGTACTTGCAGGCGGCATCGAGCGCCGCGCGCGTGAGGTTGAGCCCGTAGGAGTTGTCCTGCGCGTCCACCACCTTCGGCTCTAGCCGAGCCAAGATGCGCAAGGTCTGCGCGTTTCCCTCGAATCCGCCGCACTCTTGAGCCACCTCATTGAGAGCGTTCTCTCCGTTGTGCCCATAGGGCGGGTGGCCGATGTCATGGGTCAGGCCCGCCATGTCGCACAGGTCGGGGTCCAAACCAAGCCCGGAGCCGATGCCGCGGGCAATCTGCCCCACCTCCAGTGAGTGGGTCAGTCGCGTGCGCGGGGTATCGCCGTCGTGGGGGCCGACTACCTGTGTTTTGTCCGCGAGGCGTCGCAAAGCAGCGGAGTGCAATACGCGAGCCCGATCGCGGGCAAAAGCCCCTCGGTGCTCTTCAGCGGCTGGGGTGCCTGGCTCGCTGAAGGCCGATCCTTTGGGGCTCTCATCAAAAAGACGTGCTGCGTCGTGCGCGCTGTAGGAATAACTCACATCTAGCAGTTTAGGCGCTAAAACTGCCATGGTTCATCCGCGGCATACCACCTAAGGCATAAGAAATCGCCCCCGCCGCCTCTCCGAAGAAAGGCAGCAGGGGCGAGAACTCAATGTTCGAGTTTACTTCTTGCTAGACAGTGCGCTCGACAGGTCCTCCACGAAGTAGAAAGGCGCGTTTACCAGATCCTGGAGGGTGGTCAGCACGACATCGATGACATTCTTGAATACGTCCAACATAAGTGTTCCTTTCCGTTGTTTTGCACTTGCGCAATCTACGTTAATCTAACGACAGTCGTATTGGAAGCAAAACCGACTGGGAATTTTCTGCAATTTTTGTCAATTGCCTGATTTTACACCCGCACGCTGGAAGATCATGGTCTAGATTTCCTGCGAATTTCCTCATGCCGAGCCCTGCGGGAGGGCCTCATCATCGCTTCCACGCGGTGCAGCGCACTCCGCAGGTGCTCCGCAACCTTCTCGCCGAAGACTTTGCGCGCGGCGAATACGGCGAGCCCGCCCATCTCGTGGGCAAGGTAGCGCCACCAGGCCCGGGCGAAGGTTGGGGTGGGATATCTCGAGGCGCCGCGCACCTGGGTGCTCATCCCCTCGTCGCGCGCGATGAGCCACACCCGCAACCGGTGTAGCGGATCCGTAATGACGATGGCGTTCGCATACCCGTAGCGCTGACGCACCTCCCGCAGGGACTCCACGGTGTCGTTGCCCACGGGCACCGCCAACACACATGCGTCCGGTACGCGTTCGCTGAGGTAGCTCTGCCCCACCTCAGCCTCGGTAAAACGATCCCCTGGCAGCTTGCCGCCCACGGTGACAATAGGGATCTGCGGGTATAGCGCATGCGCGTCGACGGCCTCCTCGAGGCGCGCAGAAAGGATGCGGGAGGGGTGGCCGTCGTATTGCGCAGCCCCCAACACGATGATGGCTTCAATGTTGGCTTCTAAGCTCAGCGCAGGCTTGGCTCCCCGTTGTGCTGCGCGGCGTAGCAGGGGCACGCAGCGAATAATGCGTCTCACTCTCACCAGGCTAACTGTATTCTGGTGGGCATGAATTCTTGTGCGCGTATTGGCCGTGCCGCAGTAGCGGCGTTGTTCGTGGGTCTGGGAACCCTAGCTCCTGGGATTACCCAAGCCGGAGCTGCCCCCTCCCCGCAGCAGATGGTGCTGGCACAGGCAGATCCCTCGACTGTGACGCAGAAGGTCACGGATAACGCCGGAGTGTTGTCCTCGAGTGAGAAGTCCCAACTACAGGAGAAGATTACCTCCCTGCAGAAGGATGAGGGACTGATTCTTTACGTGGTATTTGAAAACACGTTGCCGGGTACCGCGCAGGACTATGCAGACGAGTTTATTGACGCCAAGGGCCCCAACTCCGCGGTCTACGTGGTGTCAGTTGAAGACCGCAAGGTGGGCGTGCAGACCGGCAACGCTTGGTCTTCCGGGCGCTCGGACGCTATGTACGACGCCGCATCCGCGCACCTCGCCGAGGACGACTTCGGGGGCTCTGCACTCGCGCTTGCCGACGCCGCCGTGAGCGGTTCCACCGGATCTTCCGGTTCCGCAGGTGGCGCAGGTTCCGACTCCGGCTCGGGGGCCGGCTGGCTGGCGGGTGGTGCAGGTGCTCTGGCAGTAGCCGGTGGTGGCATCTGGGCAGCCTCGCGCCGCAAGACCAAGAAGGACAACGCGCAGAACCTCGAATCAGCACGCGCCATCGAGCCGGGCGATACCAACTCGCTGTCATCCCTTCCCACCGAGACCCTGCAGGAGCTGGCCCGCGAAGAGCTGGTCTCCACCGACGAATCCATCCGCCGCGGCAAGGAGGAGCTCGACATCGCCACGGCCGAGTTCGGCCCGGAGCGCACCCGCCCGTTTACCCGCGCGATGAACCACTCCACCACCACGCTGCAGAAGGCCTTTGCCTTGCAGCAGCGCCTGGATGACTCCATCCCGGAGTCCGAGGCGGAGCGCCGCCAGATGCTCATCGAAATCGTCTCCTCCTGTGGGCAGGCTGACGACGCCCTCGATGCCCAAGCCGCCGACTTTGCCAAGATGCGCGACCTGCTCATCAACTCCGACTCGAAGCTCGACGAGCTGACCCAGCGCACCGTGGACATCCGCACCCGTATTACACAGGCCGAGCAGACCTTGGCGGGCTTGGTGTCCAAGCACCCAGCCGAGGCGCTGGTCTCCATCGAGGACAACCCACACATGGCCACCGTGTCCGTGGGCGAGGCAGAAAAGCTACTAGAGCAAGGCCGCACGCTCGCCGCGCAGCCGGCCGGCCAGCAGGGCGGATTGGTAGGCATCATCCGCGACTCCGAGCACGCCATCGAGGTGGCAGACCGACTGCTCTCCGGCGTGGAAAACGCCGAGGCTAACCTGGCCGCAGCGCACTCCAACTTGAGCGCGCTCATCGCGGAGGTACGCGGCGAGATCGAGGAAGCACAGCAGCTCGAGGCTCAAGGCAAGAAGCTGGGCACCGACGCTGACTGGGAGGCCCTAGGCGACGTCACTTCCCGCGCCCAGCAGGCCGTCAGCGCCGCCGAAGCCGGCCAGGCCACTGACCCGCTCGGCCACTACACCACGCTGATTGCCATCGACTCTGAGCTCGACGAGCGACTCGACGCCGTGCGCGAGGCGACCGCCACGCAGGCCCGCCAGCTGGACCTCTACACCCAGCAGATGCAGGCGGCTGAGTCCAACATCCAGGCCGCCGAGGACGTCATCTCTACCCGCGGCCGCGTGGTCGGCGCGCAGGCCCGTACCGCGCTCGCGGACGCCAAGCGTCTCTATGCGCAGGCGATGCAGCTTAAAAACAGCAACCTGCGCGGTGCCATCGACGCCTCCCGCCAGGCTGTCGCGGCCGCCCAGACCGCAGCCCGCCGCGCCCAGGACGACATTGATTCCTACCGTCGCCGCCAGCAGCGCCAGGCTGCCGGATCCACCGCAGGTGACATCATCACCGGCATGGTCATCGGCCAGATGCTCGGCGGTGGCCGCAGCTACGGCGGTGGCTTCGGTGGTGGCTTCGGTGGCGGCAGCTTCGGAGGCGGCGGAGGCAGCAGCTTCCGCGGCGGCTCCTTCTAGCTCTGCCTGCGCGCCTTTAGCCGCGCAGGCGCCTCGGGGCATCGACAAGCAGGCAACAATAAGTAAGAAATGCCGCGTCAATGTCCGGCACGTTTTCCGCTGCGATGTCAAAAATCTCCAGCGCCCCCTTGAACGTGGGGCGGGTGCGTAGGACCTCATTTCCGTCGGCATCGCGAATACGGCGCTCGCGACGGAAGGGGTTCGGCCGGTCCAGTGTGTACTCACGGTCCAGGCACTTGGCCTGCATGTGGCTGACAGTTACGCCCTGCTGAGCCACGTGCAGGGTCTTGCCCGTCGTGGCCGTACCGCGCACCCAAAAGCGCTGGCTACCACTATCCACTGAGTGCTCCAGCAAAATGCGCTCCTGCGCCGCGGCCAATTGTGATTCCTTCACGTTGAGCACATCAGCGCGTACCGTTGCCCACACAGTGCCCTCGGCATCGCTAAGGGTTTCATTTTCCCAGGTTAATTGCTTCCTGTCCATCGTCTTTAAGCAGTACCTAGCGCAAACTAGAAGACGAACAGGGACAACACAGCCACCACCGATGCCAGCACCAAAGTGGCGATGATCGGCATGGCCTTGCCCTGGGTCTTGGCCTCCAAGATGAGGCGAGTAAACCAGCTGAGCGCGACTGTCTCGGCGTCGGAAAGCGCATCCGCGGCAGCCTCCGCATCGAACTCGAGGATGGCCTTGCGCACACCCGAATTCTTCGTGGAGAACTGCGCTACCTTCAACCCGGCTGGGTTCTCAACAATCCAGTCACCGCTGTTTTCGTTGATAAAGGCAAAAGGTCGGCCGTTCAAGTCAGCCTCGATGCGCTTGTCCCGACTCAGGTTGCCTGTCAAGGCGTAGACACGGTCCTCCACTTGGGCGGTCGCGCCCGTGGAGAAATCACTGGCAAGCTCCCAGCGCTGGCCATCAACGTCCGCGGAATCCGCGGAGAAGACGCCATACGCTGCAGGGCCTGCCTCCATGAGGAGGACAGGGTGCTCGCGGTCAGTGCGGTCCCAGCTTGTGTATTCCATTAGCAGCCAATCAGGCGGGCAGCCAGGTAAGCCTCAAGGTCGTCGATCTTCACGCGCTCCTGCTCCATCGTGTCGCGCTCGCGAACGGTGACGGCACCGTCCTCGAGGGAATCGAAGTCGTAGGTGATGCAGAACGGCGTACCGATCTCATCCTGACGGCGGTAGCGGCGGCCGATAGCACCGGAGGTGTCGTAGTCGACGTTCCAGTTCATGCGCAGCTTGGCAGCCAGCTCACGGGCCGGGTTGGCCAGCTCTTCCTTCTTGGACAGCGGCAGAACCGCAACCTTAACCGGAGCCAGACGGCGGTCCAGGCGCAGAACCACGCGCTTGTCGGTGCCGCCCTTGGAGTTCGGAACCTCTTCCTCGTCATAAGCGTCAACCAGGAAGGCCATCATGGAACGGCCCAGGCCGGCTGCCGGCTCAATGACATATGGAACCCAGCGCTCCTCGGTGGTCTGGTCGTAGTAGGACAGATCCTCGCCGGAGCCCTTCGCGTGCACGGAAAGGTCGTAGTCGGTACGGTTTGCCACGCCCTCGAGCTCGCCCCACTTGGAGCCAGTGAAACCGAATGCGTACTCCACGTCAACGGTGCGCTTGGAGTAGTGGGACAGCTTCTCCTTCGGGTGCTCGTAGAGACGCAGGTTCTCTTCCTTGATGCCCAGGTCCACATACCAGTTGTAGCGATCATCAATCCAGTACTGTTGCCACTGCTCGTCCTCGCCCGGCTTGACAAAGAACTCCATCTCCATCTGCTCGAACTCGCGGGTGCGGAAGATGAAGTTGCCCGGGGTGATCTCGTTACGGAAGGACTTACCGATGTTCGCGATGCCGAAAGGCGGCTTCATGCGAGCAGAGGTCATGACGTTCTTGAAGTTCACGAAGATGCCCTGTGCGGTTTCCGGACGCAGGTAGTGCAGGCCCTGTTCATCATCGACCGGACCCAGGAAGGTCTTGAGCAGACCGGAGAATGCCTTCGGCTCGGTCCAGTCACCTGGCTGGCCGGTCTCAGGATCGTTGATGTCCGCCAAGCCGTTTGCCGGCTCGTGGCCATGCTTTTCCTCGTATGCCTCGAGCAGGTGGTCAGCGCGGTAACGCTTACCGGTGTGGCGGGACTCCACTAGTGGGTCAGTGAATACCTCAACGTGGCCGGAGGAGACCCATACCTGGCGCGGCTGGATGACAGAAGTATCGACGCCAACAACGTCCTCACGGGACTGCACCATGTGGCGCCACCACTGGCGCTTGATGTTTTCCTTGAGCTCAACACCGAGGGGACCGTAGTCCCACGCGGAGCGAGAACCGCCATAGATTTCACCTGCCTGGTAGACCAATCCGCGGCGCTTGCACAGGCTTACAACGGTATCGATGACGCTTGCCATTATAAAAAGGACTCCTCTGTTAAGGGATAGTCGTGGACAATATTCTCAGTCTATCGTGCCCCATAACGCCCGTGGGCGCTGGGGGGAAAATATATCTGTGGCCTAGGCGACTTTAAGCAGCCTATAGAGTATCGTATAAATATCAAACGATTAACAGAAATTAGATAGAAGGTGATCTGCGTGGCGAAGACCACCGCTGCAGTTTCCCCCTTTGATGTCGGTGCAGCCGCAACGGTTATCAGCGCTTTGGATTCCCCGTTGCGAATTCGCTTGGTGCAGGAGCTGCACGAGCGCGATCACTACGTACACGAGTTGGTCGCCGCCACCGGAAAATCTCAGCCTCTCGTCAGTCAGCACCTGCGAGTACTTAAGAAAGCAGGCATCGTCGATTCGGAGCGCTCCGGCCGCGAAGTCCTCTATAAACTGGTAGCCCCAGGCGTGCTTACGCTGCTCGCTGACGCCTCGGCACTCATCAGCCGTTAACTTTATTGGAAACTAGTTGATAAACTAGCGGTCATGGCTCTCCATGAAAGCATCCCTAAGCTTGGGGCTCGTAACACCAAACAACGCACCGCAGTTGTTGAGGTTCTGCGTGAACTTGATAAATTCGCATCTGCCAAGGACATTCACCATGCCTTGCAGGAACGCAACGACAAGGTCGGTCTAACCACCGTCTACCGCACGTTGCAGTCACTATCGGACATCGACGCTGTGGACGCACTGCACATGCCCTCCGGTGAAACGCTCTACCGTCATTGCGAATCCGCCAACCACCACCATCACTTGGTATGCACCAAGTGCGGCTGCACCGAGGAAATCGACGGCGGCCCCATCGAGAAGTGGGCATCCAACGTGGCTGCCGAGCACGACTTTGAGCTAACCGGCCATGATGCCGAAATCTTCGGCATCTGTGCAGACTGCCGCGCCTAACAACCACGAAAAAGCCGTATATCCACAAAATAGCTTCAGCTATTTTGTGCCCCCGAAGCGACGGTCACGTCGTGCATATTCTTCAACTGCGGCGTACAGGTCCTCCGGCGTGAAGTCGGGGAACAGCTTGTCCTGGTAAATCATCTCCGCGTACGCGGACTGCCATAGCAGGAAGTTCGATGTACGCTTCTCCCCCGACGGGCGCAGGAACAAATCCACGTCCGGCATGGTGGGGTCATAGAGAGCCGCGCTTAGCGACGCCTCATTAATCGCGCTCGGCTTCAACTCACCCTTGGCCACCTGATCGGCGAGCTTGCGAACGCCGTCGACAAGCTCGGCGCGCCCACCGTAGTTCACGCACATCGCCAGCGTCATGCGCGTGTTGTTCTTGGTCAGCTCCTGCGCGGTCTCGAGCTCCTTGATAACCGAGCGCCACAGGCGCGGGCGGCGTCCGACCCAGACCACCCGCACGCCCTTCTCGTTGAGCCACTCGCGCTGCCGGCGCAGCACGTCGCGGTTAAACGCCATGAGGAAGCGCACCTCTTCGGGACTGCGGCGCCAGTTCTCGGTGGAGAAGGCGTAGGCAGACAGGTACGGGATGTTCATGGACAGGCAGGCATCGACGACGTCGAGAAGCACAGCCTCCCCGCGACGATGCCCCTCGGTGCGCTTCATGCCGCGCTCCTCGGCCCAGCGGCCATTGCCGTCCATGACCAGCGCGATGTGCTTGGGCAGGAACTCCGCCGAGATGGCGGGCGGGTTAAGGACTCGGTTCGGGTCTGGCGTAATCACGCGCCTTATCTTACTGGTCCATAACCCCTAACGCGGTAACCTTGCGCTCCAGGTGCCATTGCAGGTGCGCGCGGGTCAGCTGGTGTGCCTCTTGACGCTGCTCATGGGCCGGATTGCTGGGGCACCCGTGCGCCAGCAACCACATGTGATGCAGTGTCTCCGGGTCCACCTCCGCCGCGCCCGGTGGGCGGCACTCGTGGCAGGCCGCACCGCCCACAGCCGGGTGGAAGGCGTGGTGGGGCCCTGGCTTTTGGCACTGCGCGCAATCGAAGAGACTGGGCGCCCAGCCGGCGTGCGCCATCGCCTGCAAGAGGAAGGCGTCGAGGGCCTGGAGCGGGTCGTCGTGCTGCATGACCTGCAGGGTGTGGACCAGCGCGGTGTAGAGGTAAGGGTCGGAGTCGGCGTCGGTGAAAGCCAGGCGCTCGGCCGATTCGAGGGCTGCGCACGCCGCGGTATAACGCTCGTAGTCCTCGATGATGTTGGCGCCGAAGTAGTCCACGGTGTCGGCCTGGGAAATGGTGTAGAGATTGCGGCCGGGATACAGCTGCACGTCGAGGTTCACGAACAGCTGCAGACGGGAGCCGAAGCGTGACTTGGCGCGGCGCACTCCCTTGGCCACTCCCCTGACCAGGCCATGGTTGCGGGTCAGCAGGACGATCACGCGGTCGGCCTCGCCGAAGTCATAGCTGCGGATGACCAAGGCGCGGTCGCGGAAGTTTTCCCTCGCCACGGGCTTAGAAGCCGAGGCGGCCGAGCATCTTCGGGTCCGACTGCCAGTTCTTGAGCACCTTGATGCGCAGGTCAAGATAGACGTTCTGGCCCAGCAGCTGGATGATCTCCTTGCGGGCGGTGCCGACGATGCGCATAAAACGGCGACCGTCCTTGCCCTCGATGATGCGCTTCTGGCCGGGGCGCTCTAGATAGAGGACGGCGTGGATGTTGAGGACGTCGGGGCGAGTCTCATCCGGCAGCATCTCGTCGACGGAGACGGCCACGCTGTGCGGCAGCTCGTCTTTGAGCCCAGCCAGCGCAGCCTCGCGGATGAGCTCGGAAATGCGCTTTTCCTGCTCTTCGTCAGTGATGTGATCATCCGGGTAGAACTTAGGGCCCTCCGGCAGGTGATCGACGATGACCTGGGTCAGCTCATCCAGTTGTACGCGCTGGGTGGCCGAAACCGGGATGACCACGGCGTCGGGGTTGTCCTCGCTGAGCAGCTCATGCAGCGCCAAAAGCTGCGCGCCGACCTGGTCCTTGCTGGCCTTATCCAGCTTGGTCACGATGCCGATGATCGGGGTCTTCGGCGCTACCTTGCGGACGTTCTCCAGAATCCAGCGGTCACCTGGGCCGATCTTCTCGTCGGCGGGGATGGTCAGGCCGATGACGTCCACGTCCGCGTACGTGTCCTTGACCATCTCGTTGAGGCGCTCGCCCAGCAGGGTGCGGGGGCGGTGCAGGCCCGGTGTATCCACGACGATAACTTGGGCGTCTTCGCGGTGGACCAGGCCGCGGATGGGGTGGCGGGTGGTCTCCGGCTGGTTGGCGGTGATGGCAATCTTCTGGCCTACCAGCGCGTTGGTCAGAGTCGACTTGCCCGTGTTCGGGCGGCCCACGAAGGACACGAAGCCGGAGCGGAATCCCTCCGGGGTGTCGGTGTAGTCGGTGTAGTCGAGGGCCTCCCCGTCGGCGGGGAGGTTCTCAAAGGCGGCGTCAAAATCGGTACTCATTGCTAGTCATCATAGCCCAGCCGCGTCACAGTAGTACATACGCGTTTGCGGCTGCCCGTGGGCCTCTTCACCGGCGTTCTCCTCTCGCAAATACCCAGGGCTGGAAATGCAGCTTTCTGGTGGAATGGAAGGCGTCGGCAAGCGCGGCGAAACGCGAACAGGACCTCTGGGTTTCCAGGGCTGGGTAACTATGCGGCGCGCCTAGGGCCCATCGCCAACATTCGGCGCACCGTCGCGACAAACTCCTCCGGCCGGGCGCGCAACTCCTCCGGGCTAAAGCGCAGGACCACATAACCCATGTTGAGCAGCTCCTTCTGGCGGCGGTGCTCCGCGCGAATCGCCTCCACAGGCTTGTCTTGGTATTTGACATCGCCGTCGATTTCAATGAGCAACCAGCCGTCAATTGCCAAATCAGCGCGGTACTTGCCCACAACGTACTGCGTGCGCACGTTTATGCCTGCACGCAGCAACAACGCGCGGGCGTAGGACTCCCACGGCGACTCAGAATCAACCACGGTCGCGGCCACCACGGCGCGTGCCGTCGCCACGCCCTTGACGCGGCCCAGCGCGCCCAACGTATCCTGCATGCGACGGCGGCCCACCTGTGCACGCACATAATCCGCGGCGACCAGCCCCTCTTCGAAGCCGTGCAGGCGGGCCATGTCAATCGCGGTACGTTCCAGCGAGGTGAGCTTAATGCCGTACACAGTGGTGGTCTGCCCGTGCAGGCGGGCAGCTTTATAAGCGAAGAAATGCCCCTTGGATTTCTGCGGTACCGAGCCCGAGGGCAGCACTGCTGGGTATTCGGTGGGGCGGCTAATGGTGGGAATGCCGTGTATCAGAGCCGCGGGCTTTCCGATCAGCACAGCTTTATGCACGGTCCGTGCGTGGATATACACCCGCGCTATGTCGCGTTCCCAGGGTTTGAGCCGGTTCCAGAATTGCTTCGACAGCGCGAAGCACCAGGCCGCGCGCACGATTTTTCCGTGGTGCATCTGCAGCCAGCACGGGTCTTCGTTGGATAGTTGGCGAAGGTCAATAAGGTGGGCGTCGATTGTGTCAAAAAGTAACGCGTTGTCCATGCCTTACTTTTAACCGGCGGTGGGTGCTGGCGCGCGGCAAGTGCGGCCAGGATGGTCAAATCCCCAGGGCTGGGCACCCAGACCTCCTGTTCGTTTTTCGCCGCGCTTGCCGACGTCCCGCATTCCACCAGAAAGCTGCATTTCCAGGTCTGGGTATTTGCCAAAAGGCGTGGGGCGGGGGCGCTAAAGCTCCTCGACGTAGAACTGCATCTGCGGGTTAGCGAACACGTCCTGCGACTCAATGAGCTGCAGCTCCTGCGAGTCTGCCTCATAGGTGTTGTGCAGCAGATCGTAGACACTGGACGCAGTGCGCTTGAGCGCGAGCTCTACGTCGTGAGTCTCCACGTAGTGGCCGGTGAACAGCGCCGCAGTGACGTCGCCGGAGCCATTGCGCTTGAACGGCAGGAACGGGGTGGCCACGATGAAGGCGCGGTCGCCGTCCACGGCGAGCATCTCGATGGTCTCCTCCGGGGTCTCCGGGCGCTTTACCGAGGTGACCAGCACGGTCTTCGGGCCGATTTCCTGCGCAGCCTTCACGGCCTCGAGGGTCTGCTCCAAGGTGCCGACCTCGTGGTCAGTCAGGTAACCCAGCTCGAACTGGTTCGGGGTGATGATGTCAGCCACCGGCACGACCTTATCGCGCAGCAGCGGCGGAATCTCGTCCGAGACGAAGCAGCCCGACTTCGCGTTGCCCATGACTGGGTCGCACGCGTAGAGGGCCTTGGGGTTGACGGCCTTGATGCGGGTCACGGCGTCGACAATAGCGCCTGCAATATCCGGACCACCCTGGTAGCCAGAGAGGATTGCGTCGATCTTCTCAAAGGCGCCGCGCTTCTCGATGCCGTCGATAATGCTAGTGACATCAGCAGCTGGGATGAGTGGTCCGCCCCAATCGCCGTAGCCGGTGTGGTTGGAGAAGCTCACCGTGTGAACCGGCCATACCTCGTGGCCCGCGCGCTGGAGCGGGAAGACTGCAGCAGAGTTGCCGACGTGGCCGTAGGTGACATGGGACTGGATCGAAAGAATATTCATGGCACCTATCTTGCTCTATTTCACGGACCGCACAAAAGAAATCGCGGATTTAATTTTTCTCGGGTGCCCGCAGGAGAGGGAGGACAGCCTCGTCTACGAATTCGACTAAGCCACGGAAGTTTGGGAATGTTTGCATCGCTCATTCTTGAAATCTCTTGACCTTGACGTGGCGTCATAGTTTATAAAAGCCTTATGAAGATCTCCGAAGTCGCTCGAGCGTTGGGCTGCAGCGTGCGCACAATTCGCCACTATCACCAACGGGGCGTGGTCCCGGAGCCGGAACGTAAGGCAAACGGATATCGCGACTATTCGCTCGCAGACCTTGCTGCGTTAGTGAAGGTTCGGCAGCTGGCCGTGGCAGGGATTCCGCTCAAATCCCTGACCGGAGAGCCCGAAGATGCGTTGTACGATGCGGCGCTTAAAGAAATAGAGCGACGAGTCGCAAATCTGGAAGAGCAACGTGCGCGACTCATTCGGCTCAGGGATAATCCGCCGGGACCGGCTCCTCACGGATTGATGGTTCTTTTGAAAGAAGTTCTCGCCGAAAGTGGGCTGTCGGAAGTCGAGATTGCACAAGAAGTTGATGCATGGAGTCTCATGGCTTATTCCGGAGTTGCTACGGCTCAGACGTGGCGCGTGCTTGAGACAAATCTGAGTTCGCCTCAATGTGTCTCAAGGATTAGGGCGCAGCATCAACGGTGGAAACAGCTCGGTGAGACCGAACCTGGTCCGGAGTGCGATGAACTCGCAGAACAGTGGTTCAAGTCCTATAAGGAAGGCGTCATGAACGGAGTTTTCGCAACGTTGCGGCCCGGATATTTGGAGCTCCAGCCGCGCGACATCTCAGCCCGTAAAGGCCAATTGGTGGCCTTGGAATTGGTACGGCGATGAAGGCTAGATCGCTGGTTTTCACGGTCCTCATTGGTGCCGTCCTGGCGGCAGAACTCTATGTCCTCATTGCTGGCGGCGGAAGAGGAACCGTGATCGTTACGGGAGTCATCGCTCTAGAGCTTCTTCTGGCTGCCGCTTTTCTTTTCATCAACCGCGACGAGGATATTGCGCCGGTACAAGCAGTGAGGGCCGAGCTCCGTATGTTGAAGACATGTGTACTCGTACTACTACGGCAGCGGCGGTATTCGGGCAAAGTGCTCGACTCCCATCGCGGTTGGTGGGTGATTCCGGCTGCGGTTACAGGAGCGACTGGGATTGAATGCATTGCGATCGAGCTTCTGGTGCCGTGGGCATGGCTGCGCGCGCTAATCCTCGTTGTTTCCCTCTATTCGCTCATCTTGCTGTGGGGAATCTTTGGCGCCGCCTACACCTATCCACATTTCGTTGATGGGACGTTGGTGCTGCGGCATGCGGGTAAGGAAGTAGCGAGCATTGCCGCGGGAGAAATCGCGAACATCACCCTGTCACGGGGTTACTCCCATGAGAGATATGCAATTGATGAAGACACATTGATTTTAGGAAACGGCAACGGGAGCAACGTTCACATCGAGCTTGCATCGCCACTGCTCGTGCCAGCGCCAAAGTGGCCGTGGCAGAAGGAACAGCTGTCGCATGTCAACCACGTGCAGGTCTGGTTTGATGCTCCGTCAGAAGCAATCACGGCTATTTCACGATCTGCTTAGCGGGTCACTCTAACTACCGCCATGGTTCAAGCCCATGGCCGCCGCTTTAAGCCGCTCGACTAATCCTCGCGGCGCGGCTCGGCAACTGGGGGGATGCCGCCGCCGGGGACCTCTTTGTCGAGGTTGGCGCGCTCGGCCGCGTCGGGGAAGGCCTTGGGGCCCGAGGGCTTGGGCTGGTAGCTCACACCGCGGGCCGCGAGGTCGTCGTACCAATCAGCCAGCAGCTCGTTCTGCAGGCTAAACATCTCTTTTTCCTCCGCCGGGGTGGCGTGGTCATAGCCCAGCAGGTGGAGGCAACCGTGCACCGTCAGCAACGCGAGCTCGTGGCCCAGCGAGTGGCCCGCCGCATTGGCTTGGCGCAGGGCAAACTCAGGGCAGAGCACGATGTCGCCGAGCATGGCCGGGCCCATTTCGGGGGCGTCGGGACGCGTGCCCAACGCGCCCGGCGTGATCTCATCCATGGGGAAACTCATGACGTCGGTTGGGCCCTCGAGGTCCATCCAGCGCACGTGCAGGTCCGCAATAGTCTCCAAGTCGACCGCGGTGATGGTGCACTCGGCGTCCGGGTTGATGTCCATGGCTCCAAAGGCAAAGGATGCAACGTCGATGAGCATCTCCTCGTTGACGCCCTCAAAGCCGGACTCGTTGATGAACTCGATGGACATTTATTCGCCTTCCTCTACGTACTTGGACGCTGCGTTCTTAGCGGCGTTTTTCGCCTCAGCGGCATCATAAGCGTTGACGATGCGGCTCACGAGCTGGTGCCTGACCACGTCGCCCGAGCCCAGGTCCGCAAAGTGAATATCCGGCACGCCTTCCAAAATGCGGCGCACTAAACGCAGGCCGGAGACCTGGCCGCGTGGGAGGTCCACCTGCGAGATGTCACCCGTGACCACGATCTTGGAGCCAAAGCCCAGACGGGTCAGGAACATCTTCATCTGCGCCGGGGTGGTGTTTTGGGCCTCGTCGAGGATGACAAAGGCGTCGTTCAGCGTGCGGCCACGCATGTACGCCAGCGGGGCGACCTCGATGATGCCGGCCTCCATGAGCTTCGGAATCATCTCGGGGTCAAGCATGTCGCGCAGGGCGTCGTAAAGCGGGCGCAGGTACGGGTCAATCTTGTCATTTAAGGTTCCCGGGAGGAAGCCCAGTTTCTCTCCCGCCTCGACGGCCGGGCGGGTCAAGATGATGCGCGAGACCTGCTTGGTCTGCAGGGCCTGAACCGCCTTGGCCACGGCCAGGTAGGTCTTGCCGGAGCCGGCCGGGCCGATGCCGAAGACCACGGTGTTGTCATCGATGGCCTGGACGTACTCGGACTGGCCCACCGTCTTCGGGCGCACGGACTTGCCGCGGCGTTTGACGATGTCCGCCGCCAGCGCCGCGGAGACCGACTGCGGGGCATCAACAGCCACCATGTCCACGGTGTGCTTAACGGTATCGGTGCTCACGCAGTGGCCGCGGCGCGCGATGGCCTCGAGCTCCTCAAGGACCTTTGCGGCGCGGGCTACCTCGTAGTCAGGGCCGGTAACCGTAACGGTGGTTCCCCGGGCGAATAGGTCCGCGTCCAGCAGGTTATTGAGCACGCGCAGATTATCGTCCGCGCTGCCCAGCACCGTGGCTACGTAGACGGAGTCGAGCTCAAACTTCTTGGTGATAATAGGCACTCTCACAGGCTACCAGCGGTCAGTGCGGGTGCCGATTGCAGCAAGGGCCACCATGGCTGCCGACGCCGTGCGCAAGACCTCAGGACCAAGCTTGATGGACTGCGCGCCGAGGCGCTCCAGCTCCTCCGCACCGATTCCACCTTCTGGGCCGACGAGCAGGTAGACCGTGCCCTCCAGCGGGACGTCCTTGATGGAGGCGGTGGCCTCCTCGTGCAGCACGTAGGCGGTCTGGCTGGCGATGAGCTGCGCGACCTGCGGCGTGGTCAGCGGCCCAGAGACCGCCGGGATGCGGTCGCGGCGGGACTGTTTCGCGGCAGCAATCGCTGCTGCCTCCCACTTGGCCAAGGCCTTGGGCGCCTTTTTGGCATCCCACTTGGCCACACAGCGATCGGCTTGCCACGCGATGATTTCGTCGGCGCCGGCCTGGGTGGCAAGGTCCACGGCGAGCTCGGAGCGCTCAGACTTCGGGATGGCCTGCACCACTACCACGCGGGGGTTGGGCTCGGGCGCAAAAGTCACGGCGTCGACAAGCGCGGCCAAATGATCCTTGCCCGAAACGGACTGGAGGGTGGCCAGGGCGGCGGTGCCCGTGCCGTCGATGAGCTTGAGCCGCTCCCCTACGCTAAGGCGCTTGACCGTCACCGCGTGGCGGCCCTCCACGCCGTCGAGCCCCACCGGCTCGCCCACGCGGGCCTGCGAAAGATCGGGGTGGATAAAGACCGGCAGCGACATTAGCGGCGGAACCTATCGCGGATGCGAGAGAAGAAGGACTCCTCCTGGCCGTCGCCGGACTCACGCACGCGGGCGCCCTCGTCGCGGGAATCGCGGACCTTCTCGAGCAGCTCGCGGGTCTTCTTGTCGAGCTCCTTCGGAACCACGACATCGACGTGGGCAAACAGGTTGCCAAAGCCATCGGTGCGCAGGCGCGGCATGCCTTTGCCCTCGACCTTGATGGACTCGCCTGGCTGGGTGCCCGGCTCGATGTCGATGTTGAGTTCCTCGCCATCTAGCTGATCGATGGTGAAGTTGGTGCCCAGCGCTGCGTCCACCATAGGCACGCGCACCGTCAGGTGCAGGTCGTCGGCGTTGCGCTCGAAGACCGCGTGCGGCTTGGTGGAGACCTCCACGTACAGGTCGCCAGCAGGGCCGCCGCCGTGGCCGACCTCGCCTTGAGAGGCCATGCGGATGCGCATGCCGTCGCCGATGCCAGCCGGGATGTTCACGGTGAGATCGCGGCGCTTCTTCACGCGGCCGTCGCCGCCACAGTGATTGCAGGGGTCGGTGATGACCTCACCGAAGCCCTGGCACTGTGGGCACGGACGGGTGGTCATGACGTTGCCCAGGAAGCTGCGCTGCATCTCCTGGATTTCACCCATGCCGCCACACCCCTGGCAGGTAACTGGCTTGGCCTTGGAAGCAGAGCCGGTGCCCTCGCAGCGATCGCAGATCACAGCGGTGTCCACGGTGACCTGCTTCTTCAGGCCGGAGAACGCCTCCTCCAGGGTGATGGTGGTGCGCAGCAATGCGTCGTTGCCCGGCTGCACGCGGGAACGCGGGCCACGCGAGCCGCCGGCCGCGCCGCCGAAGAACTCAGCGAAGATATCGCCAAGACCGCCGCCACCGAAGCCACCGCCAAAGCCTGCTCCACCGCCGCGTTCCTCCATGGGGTCACCGCCCATGTCCACGATTTGGCGCTTTTGTGGGTCGAGGAGCACTTCCTGCGCGAGGGAGGCCTCGCGGAACTTCTCGGCAGCTTCGTCATCTCCCGGGTTGACGTCTGGGTGGTACTTGCGCGCAAGTTTGCGATACGCCTTCTTGATTTCGGCGTCGGAAGCGGATTTTTCTACACCAAGGATTCCGTAATAATCACGAGCCACTTAACAAAAGTCCTTCTAAATATAGAGTCACGGGGAAAGTATCCGTGCCAGCTTACTCGCCGGCCAAAATTTCGCTTACATAGCGTGCAACAGCAGAGACCTTGGAGATTGTTCCCGAGTAGTCCATATACGTGGGCCCCACCACGCCAAGGCCGCCGAGTGTTTCACGTCCAGCTCCGTACGCAGTCGCGACCACGGAGGCCTGCCGCAGCTGATCCTCTTCGTTTTCCTCGCCAATCACCACAGAGACGTTGCCCAAATCCGGCACGCGGGCCAAAAGCTTCAACACCACGACCTGCTCTTCAAGGGCCTCGATGAGCGAGGGCAGCCCCTCCGGGAAATCTCGCGCTATCCGCGTGAGATTAGAGGTACCCGCCAGAATCAGGCGGTCGGAGGGACGCTCCACCAGTGTTTCGATGAGAGTCGTGGCCGCATTGAGCACGTGCGGGCGGATATCCGACGGGGAGGTCTCGACGAGGCTGGCAAGTTCCACCGAGGCGTCGGTTAGCGTCTTGCCCTCCAGCGCATTGTTGAGAGACTCTCGTAGACGCGCGGTCTGCATTGGGTCGATGATGCTGTCCAGCTCGACGTTGCGCTGATCGACGCGCCCGTTATCCGTGATGAGCACCAACAACAGGCGCACTGGCGACAGCGCCACGACCTCGCAATGCTTCACGCGCGAAACCTTGAGGTTGGGCATCTGCACCACCGCTGCCTGCTTGGTCACCTGCGCCAGCAGCTGCACGCTGCGGCGCAGGACGTCCTCCAAGTCGACGCCGCCTTCCAAGAAGGTCAGCATGGCGCGGCGCTCGGAAGCAGACAAGGGTTTTACGTCGTGCAACGAATCGACGAACTGGCGGTAGCCCTTCTGCGTGGGCACGCGCCCGGAGCTGGTGTGCTCATGAGCAATCAGCCCCTCCGATTCCAACACCGCCATATCGTTGCGGATGGTGGCGGAGGAAACGCCCAGCTGATAACGCTCCAGCAGCGATTTGGACCCCACGGGTTCCTGGGAGGCAATATAGTCCGCCACAATGGCGCGCAGTACCTCGCGGCGGCGAGCATCAGTGGAATTGGACATGCGCCCTATGTTACCTACCTTCACCGAGGCTTTTAAGGTGGCCTTTAAGCTTCCTCGGCAACCAACAAGTCGGTGATGATGCCATCTGCCAAAAGGCGCCCTGGCTTGGTCAGGCACAGCCGATCGCCGGCGCGCTGCAGCAACCCACGGCAGATGTAGTCCGCGATGACCGGCTCCGCGCCGCTGCCCAGCCAGCCAGCCGGAATGCCCTCGCGCAGGCGCAGGCCGAGCATGATCTTCTCCATGTGCCGCTCGGCGTCGGTAAGCGTCTCGCGTTCCTTCACCGGCAGCTCGCCGCGGCCCAGCATCTCGTTGTAGCGGCGGGGCAACTTCACGTTGTAGAAGCGCTCGTTGCCTAGGTGCGAGTGAGCGCCAGGTCCCGCCCCCCACCAGTTGCCGTCCACCCAGTAGATGCGGTTGTGCTGGCACTCCCCGCCGGGCTTGGCCCAGTTGGAGACCTCGTACCACTCGAAGCCTTCCGCTTCGAGCGTCGCAGAGACGGCCTCATAGCGTCTTGCAAGCACGTCCTCGTCGGGGGCAGGCAGCAGGCCCTTGTTGACCTTGCGCGCCATGCGGGTGCCATCTTCCACGATGAGCGAGTAGGCGCTGACGTGATCCACGCCGGTCTCCAGCACGCGATCCAGGGTCAGGCGCACGTCGTCGTCGGTTTCGGTGGGCGTGCCATAAATCATGTCGAGGTTGACGTGCTCGAAACCTGCGGCGCGGGCCTCGCGGGCGGCGTCGAACGCGCGGCCTGGGGTGTGCGCGCGCTCCAATACTTGGAGCACGCTTGACGACGCCGATTGCATGCCCAGCGAAATGCGCGTAAACCCCGCCTCGCGCAGCTGCTCGAAATAGCGCGGGTCCGTCGACTCCGGATTGGACTCCGTGGTCACCTCGGCGCCAGGCGCCAAGCCAAAGGTCTCCTTGACGCGGCCTAGGATGCGGCCGAGCCCCTGCGCTCCCAGCATGCTTGGGGTGCCGCCGCCGATGAACACGGTCTCGGCCGGCCTGCCTACCTGCTGCGCGGCCATCCCCAGCTCGCACTCCAAGGCGTCGAGGTACTCCTCGGTCAGGTCGCCACCCAATTCGCCTGGCGTATAGGTATTGAAATCGCAATAACCGCAGCGTGAGGAGCAGAATGGGACATGGATATAAAGGCCAAAGGGAGCGGTCATGTCCTAAAGCCTAGCGCGGCAGGGAACTAATTAGACCACCGCGTCGTTTAAGCATGTAGTCTATTCAGCAGTTTCTCACAAATAGAAAGGCACCTTCAGTGGAACCTCCGAGTCGATGTCCCCGCCTTAAAGATTGGCAGGCGGGGTAGGCCATGTTGCAAGCAATCCTTTTAATCCTTGCGGGATTTGTGGTCATTGGCCTGATTATCGTCGCGAATGCGTACTTCGTTGCGCAGGAATTTTCATTCATGTCCGTGGACCGCACGCAGTTGCGATCGAAGGCCGCCGAGGGGGATAAAACCGCAGCTAGAGCGCTGCACATCACCCAACGCACGTCCTTCATGCTCTCCGGCGCGCAGCTGGGTATCACCATCACCGGCCTGTTGATCGGTTACGTGGCAGAACCCCTTGTGGGCCGTGGTTTGGGCGAGCTGCTTGGCGACGCCGGCGTTCCCGTCGCCGTCTCCGTCACCATCGGTACGGTGGCCGCACTGTTTATCTCCACCATTGCCACAATGCTCTTTGCGGAGCTCTTCCCCAAAAACTACACCATCGCAGCACCGATGAAGACCGCCCTGTGGCTGTCCACCTCCACCATGTGGTACCTGCGCATTTTCGGCTGGCTCATCCACTTTTTCGAGTACTCCTCGAATGCCATTCTGAAGCTTTTCGGCATCGAGCCGGTAGCGGACGTTGACTCATCTGCCACCACCGATGACCTCGAATCCATCGTGGATGCTTCCCACGAGGCCGGCGAGCTGGACGAGGCCACCTACTTGGTCCTCGACCGCCTGCTGGACTTCCCAGAACACGACGTGGGACACGCGATGATTCCGCGCTCCCGCGTTGACGTCATCGATCCGGAGACCACCATTGGCGAAGTCCGCGAGATGATGTCCGTGAACCATACCCGCTACCCCATCATCGACGACGAGCACAACCCCATCGGCGTGGTCCACCTCTTCGACGTATTGGGCACGCAGCTTCCCGACGCCACCGCAGCCACCGCGGTCATGCAGGAACCCGTTGTGGTTCCGGAGCTCATGCCGCTTCCCGACGTCGTGAACGAACTGCGCGACGCCAGCGAAAAGCTCGCCTGCGTCATCGACGAATATGGCGGCTTTGTGGGCATCGTGACCATGGAGGACCTCGCGGAGGAAATTCTGGGCGACGTCACCGACGAGCACGACCTAGAAGAGACCGAGGAAATTACCGAGCAGGATGACTCCCACTGGTTGGTCGACGGCGATACGCCAATCGACGAGATCGAGCGCGCCATTGGCCACGACCTGCCGGAAGGCGACTTCGAGACCGTGGCCGGCCTGCTGATTTCCCACTCCGGCGCGCTGCCTGAGGAGGGTGAGGAGTACACGATTGAACTCGAGGCGGAACCGGATGACTGGGTAGAGCGCGACGATGCCCCAGTGCGAAAGCTGCACATGCGCGTCGAGGAGATTGACCGCCACGTGCCGTCGACCTTAGCGCTGGAGCTGATTGAGGAATACCCCGACGGACACGAGCCGGAAAAGAAGGAAGCATAATGACTGATACCTGGTGGTTTAATGTCATCGTCACGCTGCTCATCATCGCGGCCTCAGGCTTCTTTGTCATTATCGAATTCTCCTTGATGGGTGCGCGCCGCAACCGCTTGGAGGAAACCGCTGAGTCTTCCCGCGCCTCGCGTGCGGGCCTGCGCTCGCTCAACGAGCTGACCATCATGTTGGCCGGCGCCCAGCTGGGTATTACGGCCGCGACCTTCGTGTTGGGTGCCGTGACCAAGCCATGGGTTCACCACCTTCTGATGCACCCGTTGGAGGCTGCCGGCCTACCGCTGGGCGTGGCCGACGTGGTCTCCTTCATCTTGGCCCTGTTCGTGGTCACCTTCCTCCACTTGGTCATCGGCGAGATGGCCCCGAAGTCCTGGGCTATTACCCACCCAGAGACGGCCCTACAGCTCATTGCTGTGCCAGCCCGCGGCTTCATTTGGCTCTTCCGCCCGCTGCTGAAGTGGATCAACTCCATGGCAAACAAGATGGTCATCTGGGCTGGCGAAGAGCCCGTCGACCGCGCTGGCGCCGCCGGCTACGACGCCGAGACCCTGCGCCACTTGGTGGAGCACTCCCGCGAGACCGGCACGCTTGACGACGACTCCGCGAACCAAATCACCGGCGTCATCGAGCTCGAGGCCTCCACCGTGGGTGCGCTGGCCCGTGAGCTCGGCTCGCAGGTTGTCCCGCTGCCATCCGACTCCACCGTGGCCGACCTACATGACTTGGTGCGCCGCAAGTCCATCATGCGCGTGCTGGTCTTCCCTAAGGATTCCCGCGTCCCGCGCATCGTGCACGTTCGCGATACCTTGCTAGCCGAACCCGAAACCCCAGTCCTCGAATTCTCCCGCCCGGCGCTCACCGTGTCCTCGACGCTGACCGTCCAGAAGACGCTGGACCACATGCGCGCTCGCAACGAGCAACTCGTGGCCGTGGGCAAGGCCGACAAGGACAAGGCAATGTGGATCCTGACCTGGGACGACATCATGGGTCAGCTGTGGCCTCAGATTACCGAGCAGCTCGACCAGGTGACTCCGGGCCCACAGGTCTAGCGTTTAGCCCCGCAAATACCCAGATCTGAAAGCCGAAACCCTGAGGTCGTGATCGCGGCGTCGTCAAGCGCAGCGGATCGCGACCTCAAGGTCTGCATTTCCAGGGCTGGGTTTGTGGAAAAGCGCCTCAACGCTCTCCCCCAAGCCGCCTTTTGTTGACGTACACAACAAGTTATCCACAGCTTTAGAAACTGGGGCTAGCGCCAGCGTCACAACGCGCGCGAAGCTAAGCCCATGACGCTTTTAGAAACACTTCATCGCACCAAGCCCCACGTCCACGAAGAAGTCAAGACCGGCTCACTCCTACAACTAGCACCCCGCATGGCCGTCGACCGAGACGCCTACCTCGCGCTCAGCGCCTGCGAACGCAAGCGCCTCGAGTGCATCGCCGTCGCGCGCAGCTCCTATTCCGCAGTCCTCATTAGTAAGTCCGCCGCCCGTCTCCACGACCTCTGGCTCTTGCCCACCGACTCCGCCAAGGAGCCCGTCGAACTCGCGCTGCCCGGGCGCAGTTTGCCCCGCCACAACCGCAATGCTCCTGGCCGCCACTACCGCAAGACCACAGTGGGAACGCCACTTAGCATTGACGGCGCGCGGGTGGTCACGATGGAACGCGCGGTCGTTGACGTCGCTCGCTACCACGGCTTCCACCCCGGCCTGATCGCAGCAGATTCAGCCCTGCGCATGCGCACCACGAAGCAAGCGCTGCGCGACGCCCTAGCGAGCCTCGGCCGCGTGCATGGCGCAGCAGTCGTACGCCGCGTCATCGACGCCGCCAGCAGCCTGCCCCGCTCCCCCTATGAATCATCAGCCCGCGCTCTTATCCTTGACGCAGGCATTGCCGCAGTTCCACGCACGCACGTGGCCCCAGGAATCGAGGCGGAGCTGCTCGTCGGGGGCAAGATCATCATCGAGGTCGCACACCACGGCGTCTTCCAGCGACGCGCCCAGCGCACGGAGTACCTACGCGCGCTGGGTTTCCGGGTGCTGCAGTTTACGCCGGAGCAACTGCTGGCCGAGCCGGAGTCTTTGCTCAAAGCGCTGCGTATGGTGCTGCGTGCGAAAGCTCAGGTCGCCTAAAGGAAGGAGAAAAGACAAACACCGCCGAAAGAGGGATTCGGCGGTGTTGCTGTCTCCTTGTGTGTTGGCAACAAGGAAGTCTATTTCTGGCACTGTCTACGCGGCCTACGCGGTGGTCGCAGCCTGGCGGGCGGCCTCACGTTTGGCACGCACGCGGGCGACTACCGCGTTGATGCGAGCACGCTCCTCGAGGAAAGGCGGCGAGTTGCGGCCGCGCATCGTACGGACATAAGCCGGGTGGGCCTCCACAACCGTGTGGCGCCAAGCCTGAACCGCGATGAGCGCGGACTGGCCGGCACGCTTGTAGAGGTGCGGCAGGGAGACCATGTCGAGGTTGCGGGCCACTGCGTCGGTTTGATCAAGCACGTAGTCCACTAGCTCGCGCAGGTAAGCTGCCACGGCTTCGGTGCGGCCGCGCAGGGTGGCTGCCAGTTCAGAGACCACGATGGTCGGAGAATCGATGGAGAACTGCGCGTCGAGGCTGCGCGCGGTGAGCTGCTCTGGCTCGGCGATGTCGTTGTTGCCGGAAGCGGCAGCGGAAATGGTGCCGGAGCGGACTCCGGAGACCAGCGCGTGGCGCAGCCCGATGAGCTCACCTACGCAGCGGCCGGAATCGACGCGGGCGTCCTCGACGATGTCGCCGAGTTCTGCCAAACAGTCGAGTGCAAGTTCATCGTCCCAGTCCTCAATCGCTTCGATGAGGTGCTCGATGTACTCAACTACTTCGTCGCCGATGTTGTAAATCTCTTGGGTCAGCTCGCGGTGACGTAGTTCGGCGGCGATTTTGTGCATGCCGGTCCTTTCCGCAAACTAACCTCTAGTTGAGGTTGAGACTTTCTGTAACGAGTGCTGACTTTATTCCAGATCCTGTGAAGGATCTGCGCGACACTCCGAAGAAATTCACAGGCGTGATTTTTGCGGGACCGGCAAGCGGTAGGAACCTCAGCTATTTCGAGCTGGAGTAGATCTGGTCAATGGCAGCCGCATAACGCTGCGCCACCACGTAACGCTTGACCTTCATGGTCGGGGTCAGCTCGTTGTCTTCCTCAGTCAGGTCGGACTCCAAGATGAAGAACTTCTTGATGGCCTCCGCATGAGAAACGGTGGTGTTGACCTGGTTAATGGCGTCCTGAATCTCGGCGCGCAGGGTGGCGTCGGTAGCCACTTCCTTCATCGTGCGGTTGGCCGGGATGTTGTGCTCAGCCTTCCACCGCTTCAACGCGTCCTCGTCCAGGGTCAGCAGCACGCCAATGAACGGCTTGCCGTCACCCACCACCATTGCCTGGGAAATAAGCGGGTGCGCACGCAGCATGTCTTCCATTGGGCCAGGCGAGACGTTCTTGCCGCCCGCCGTCACGATGAGGTCTTTCTTGCGGCCCGTAATCACCACGTGCCCAGAGTCCATGATTTCACCCAAGTCACCGGTGTTGTACCAGCCGTCCTCGAGAGCCTCTGCGGTGGCCTCCGGATTGTTCCAGTAGCCCTTAAACACGATGTCACCCTTGATGAGGATTTCGCCTTCATCATTGACGCGAATGGTGGTTCCCTCCAGCGGTGGGCCCACGGTGCCGATCTTTTGGTTTTCAAAGTCCACGGCTGCCGCCGCGGCAACCTCGGTTAGGCCGTAGCCCTCATAAATCGTCACGCCGATTCCGCGGAACCAGTGCAGCAGGTCATGGCTCATCGCCGAACCACCGGTGATACAGTACTTTACCTCGCCGCCCATCGCTTCACGGATGGTGGAGTACACCAGTCGGTCAAAGAGCTTGTGCTTTGCACGCAGCACGCGGTCTGGCCCCTCCGCTGTGTCCAACGCACGCGAGTACTCGATGGCCACTTTCTCCGACTCGCGGAAGATGGCCCCCTTGACGGCTCCGCCGTCTTTAGCCTTGGCAGCGGCTCCGTTGCGCACCTTTTCAAACACGCGCGGCACGCCCAGAATCAGGTTCGGGCGGGAGCGCTGGAACTCGATGGTGATGGTACTGAAGTCAGACCAGTGATTCTGCGAAGCACCACTCATGGCAACGGCCAGGGATACTGCACGTGCCAGCACGTGTGCCAGCGGCAGGAAGGTCAAAACGTGGTTGCCTGGAACCGCAATGCCGCCAATCGGGTTGGTCAGCAGACCTAAGGTCTCAGCCAGCCAGTTGCGGTGGGTCAGCATGCAGCCCTTCGGGCGGCCGGTGGTACCGGATGTGTAAACCAGCGAGGCAAGGTCGTCGGTCTTGGTGGCAGCAATGCGCGCATCGACGACGTCGTTAGAAAGCTCGCGGCCCTCAAACATCAATGTGTCGATGGCCGAGGAGTTGATCTCCAGGATGCGGCGCAGCTGCGAAGGCGAATTCTTCAGCGCCGGCTTGCCGTCATCCTGCAGCTTCAGGTGCGCCACCAGCTCGGAGTGCTCGCGAGACTCGGTGATGGCCAGGACAGCGCCGGAGTCCTCCACGATCCACTGGATCTGGGACAGTGAAGAAGACGGGTAGATCGGCACCGAAGCCGCACCAGCAGCCCAGATAGCGAAATCCAGCAGCGACCACTCGTAACGGGTGTTCGACAGCAAGACCACGCGATCCCCCTGCTCCACGCCGGCGGCGATAAGGCCCTTTGCCACTGCGTAGACCTCTTCGACGAACTGCTTGGCAGTGACGTTAACCCACTCATAGCTGGCCGGGCGGGTAAACATCACGCCGTGTGGGCGCGCCTTCGCCGTGGCCATCATGCGGGTCAGACAGGTTTCGCCGTCTTCGATTTCAAACTTCGCAGGAGTGTGCGCTTCTTGCAGTGTCACGGGTGTCCTTTCGCACAGCTAGGTAATTCCAGCCCACTCTACCAACCGATCCCCAGGCACGCGCTGTTAAGCCATGGCAGAATGTGGCGTTGTGACTACCCGTGAACTGCTCGAAGAACTAGCTCAGCGCCATGGCGTTGCCAGCTCGTATTCCTCCCAATCCGGCTACCCCGTTCATGTAACGGATGAAACTATTACCTATACCCTGCGCGCTTTGGGCGTCAGCGTAGAGGACCGCGCCGACGAGTCCCGCCTGACTTCACTGCTCTATGAGGACTACCTCGAGCGCTCCTCCCGCCCGCTACCCCCGTGCGTGGTGAGCAAGCAGGGCGTCGAGAAGCAGTTCGACGTCCACGTGCGTGCCGGCCAACCGGTGGATATCCACATTGAGCTCGAAGAGGGCGGCGCGCGCGATGTCTACCAGGACCCCAACGACGCGCCAACTGCCAACGTCGCCGGTACCCACTGGGGCGAGGCCACCTTTCACATCCCAGGTGATCTGCCGCTGGGCTTCCACGAGATCCACATGTCCTCCCCGGAGATCGGGTCCTACTCTTGCCCGCTCATCATCACCCCGGCGCGACTGACCACCGCGGACCCCTACCTGGACAAGCCGGCAGCCGGAGTCATGGCGCAACTGTATTCGGTGCGCTCGGCGCAGTCCTGGGGAATCGGTGACTTCCACGACCTGGGCAGCCTCGCGGAGACCTTGGCACCGTATTCCGACTTCCTGCTCATCAACCCTCTGCATGCCGCAGAGCCACTGCCGCCAGTGGAGGATTCGCCGTACCTGCCCACCACCCGCCGCTTCATCAATCCGCTCTACCTCCACATCGAGGACATCCCGGAGCTGTCGCAGCTAGACCCGGTCCTGCAGGACGACGTCCGCGAGCTCGCCGCCGAGTTCCGCGAGCGCAACCGCAGCGCCGACGAAATCGAGCGCGACACAATTTTCGAGGCCAAGCTGCAGGTACTCAAGGAGCTCTTCTCCCTCAACTTCACCCCGCAGCGCCAGAACGAGTTCGCGGAGTACCAGCGCAGCGAGGGCGAGGGCTTAAGCGCTTTCGCTCTATGGTGCGCGGAGCAGGAGTTGGCGCGCCGCACCGGCCAGCGCCATGCCATCGAGGAAGAAGCCGGCGACCTTGCCCAGTTCTACGCTTGGCTGCAGTTCCTGTGCGACGAGCAGCTGGCCGCCGCGCAGCGCCGCGCCAAGGAGGCGGGCATGCGCATCGGCTTGGTCACCGACCTTGCCGTGGGCGTGCACCCTGGCGGCGCGGATGCCATCAACCTCGCTGAGTACCTCGTGCCGCAGAGCTCCGTGGGCGCTCCCCCGGATGACTACAACCAGCAGGGCCAGGACTGGTCCCAGCCGCCGTGGCACCCGGTGCGCTTGGCGGAGTCTGGCTACCGCCCGTGGCGCGAGATGCTGCAGACCATCCTGCGTCACTCCGGTGGCGTGCGCGTGGACCACATCTTGGGCTTGTTCCGCCTGTTCTGGATTCCGCGTATGACCTCGCCGCTCAACGGCACCTACGTCTATTACGACCATGAGGCCATGCTCGGTGTTCTCGCCCTCGAGGCAGAGCGTGCCGGCGCGGTGCTCGTGGGCGAGGACCTAGGCACGCTGGAGCCATGGGTACAGGATGCGCTGGCTGAGACCGGCGTGCTGGGCACCTCCATCGTGTGGTTCGAGCGCTCCGAGGACAACGAGTCTCCGCTTCCGCAGCAGGAGTACCGCCGCCTAGCGCTTTCCTCTGTGGGCACGCACGATCTTCCGCCGACCTTGGCTTACCTGCGCGGCGATCACATCTCGCTGCGCGCTCGCTTGGGCGTTCTCACCCGCTCTGTGGTGGAGGAAGAGGCCGACGACCGCGAGTGGCAGGCCCGCGTGTTGGACCAGGTGGCGGCGGCCGGCCTCCTGCCGCAGCGCGACTTCCGCACGGCAGAGCGCAGCGACCGTGGCAGTGAGGCGGATCTGGTGGTGGCTTTGCACAAGTACGTCACGGGAACCCCCTCCGCGCTGACGTGCACGAGCCTGGTGGACATGGTTGGTGACGTGCGCGCGCAGAACCAGCCGGGCACCACGAAGGACCTCTACCCTAACTGGTGCATTCCGCTTTGCGACGCCGCCGGGACCCCCATCCTCATCGAGGACCTAGCGGGCAACGAGCTGTTCCAGCGCGTGGCTGAGGCCAGCGCTAGGTAAACAAACCGATAAGCGCCACCACGACGACGAGCGCGATCATCGCCCACAGGGTCAGACTCACGCGTGACTTGGGCAGGGCGCGCTTGCGCGGGGCGGCAGGGACGGTGCGTTCTGGGTCCCAGAGCCCTTCGCGCGGATCGTCGTGCCGCGGTTGTTCTGGCGTTGACATGATTTATTACCTTAGCGCGTGGAGTTGGTTTTCTGGATTTCGGGCCCCGTTGCGGCCCCACGGAAGCGGGGGCGGCCCACGAAATCGACGACGAACATCAGGCACCACGCCGCGATGGCCAGAAGCGGAACGGCGATGACGATGAGCACGGATATCTGCACCCACACGGGCGCTTGCACCATGGCTTGCGAGAGCACGCCAGTAAGATTTGTCCACCATTCCATAAGGCGAGATTCTAGCCCAGTTCGCTGCCCGGTAGTCTGACGGGTATGTCTAGCACGCCAGTTCATGTCTCCTGCCCCGCCGGCACCATCACCGGCTACACCGAGGGCGACGTCAACTATTTCCACTCCGTGGATTACTCCCTCATCCCGGGCGATTTTGAGAACGCAGTAAAGCTCAACGCAGCCCGCGACCTAGACGCACGCACGCCGCGTCCCGACGCCGTGGCGCTGACAATCACCGCGCCCCAGCAGGCCACTGACGCGCCGGTATTGGTCTACATCCACGGCGGCCGCTACGAGAACGGCACCCATGAGGATCCCCGCGCGGAGGGCACCGCCAATGCGCGCGCCGGCATCATCCAGGTCCAGGTAGGCTACCGCGTGGGCCTGCAGGGCTTCGCGCAGTTCCACGACGATGAGTCCTTCCGCTTCCGCGGCATCGACGATTGCCAGCTGGCGCTGGAGTGGATTCAGAGCAATATCGAGTCCTTCGGCGGCGACCCCACAAACGTCACCGTCATCGGCCAGTCCGCCGGCGCCACCACCGCCCTGTGGCTGATGCGCCGCGACCACTACAAGGGTGCTTTCCGCCGCGTGGTGGCGCTGTCGCCCGCGTTTCCTCTTGAGTCCAATGAAAAGCGGAGAGCCAGCCTGCGCCGCGCACTCGGTGTTCCTGTCACAAGAGAATCCTTGGCAGCGCTGCCGCAAGACAAACTGGCGGACGGCTATTCCAAATTCCGTAAAAAACACAATCTTGGTATGGCGTTGGGGCCGGCACCTTTCGATGCCACTGAGATGGTCGACATTCCCCTAGTGGTTGGCTCGACCCGCGACGAGTTCTATGGCATTCCCGTTGCACAAAAAACCGACTCCAGCCCACTACGTGGCCTTGCATTACGCCAGATGGCACCTAAATTTGGTTTCCCACCCAACTCGTTGGGTCCGTGGCGCCAGATCGCAAGCTACATCGACAAAGAACGTCCCTTGGGACGAATGATTGGTGATGCCAACATTCGCCGCTGGGTGGCACAAGCAGCTGACGACGCCCCCGGGCCGACCTGGATGATCGAGTTTACCCGCAGTGGTCGCCCTGCTTTGCACTGCGAAGAATTACGTTTCATCTTCGGCGTCCGCGACGGCGAGTCTGCGCGCACGCTCAACTCGTGGCTTCACAACTTTGTGCGCACTGGACACACTGGATTCCCCGAGTACCGCCCTGACCACGCTATATGGGAATACAACCTTGATAGCGGGAACGAGCGCGTAGCGCATGGCAGCTTGGATTACGTCGGGGCTGCTTTTTCCGGCTAAGCCTTCTTACTACTCATTTGAGTGTTACCGAAGCGCCGGCAGCGCTTGGGAACCTTGCCTATTTACGCAGCTACGGCGGCCAAGTAGCTCTGCCGCAATGAACAAAAAGTCGCAGCAGAAGTTTCTTCCCCTGGCGGTTAAAAGTTGGGACGGCTCAAACTTTCAAGGCAGATAAATACATTTACTAAAACCACACTGAGCATCCGACCGCTAATCCTCACAACCCCGCCTCGCACAGCGCTCGGTGACTCAATTCAAGATCTAGAGCAATGATCTTCCACTGGCCCAGTAGCAACATGGACGTCATCAATGTATGCGAAGATAACCAACGTCGCTTCGACGCTGTATAGGGTTTCACTCCAGCACCATGTTGCATTTCTTCCAACAGACTCGAGTACGTCCAGGTCATCCGCTTCCTCTGCGAAAACATAAATGGGGATTGCTCGTATCTTGTGATGAGGATGTAGGGACCGTGTGGTCCGATTTTGAAAACTACGTTCCGCAGAAAACACTCTTCCAAATCCGCGGAAAACTGTGGGGCAAACGGGTATTTCTTAACAGAAAAATCTTATCCCCACGTTTCACAGGTCAGACTTTCTTTCTGTACCTTCCACAGCAGAATGGAAGCGCTCTTCCCCACTTACGCGGGGCGGACGTCTCCGATGGGCTGTTGTTGTCCCGCCAGTCGGGCTCATCCCCGCTTACGCGGGGCGGACGCGATACCAGTGGTGTGTGAGTCCACCCCACTGGGCTCATCCTCGCTTACGCGGGGCGGACTTCCACGACCGGGATTATTTGCAGCGCACCCTAGGCTCATCCCCGCTTACGCGGGGCGGACGGTTCAAACACGTTACGGTAAATAGAATCACGGGGCTCATCCCCGCTTACGCGGGGCGGACGAACTGGACAAACTTAACCAGATGGAGCTGGCGGACTCATCCCCGCTTACGCGGGGCGGACAAAGAAACCGGCAAGCGGTGGGGTGGCAATCAGGGCTCATCCCCGCTTACGCGGGGCGGACGTGAGACGTATTTCGTCGGCTATATCGACTCGGGGCTCATACCCGCTTACGCGGGGCGGACAGTACCCCACCAGGGGTAAAGAAGAGAGTAAGGGGCTCATCCCCGCTTACGCGGGGCGGACTCATCAGGGCTGAGGGTGATGGGCCTGCCGGTGGGCTCATCCCCGCTTACGCGGGGCGGACTC
>NZ_KV788516.1:0-1195 GCF_001807295.1 Corynebacterium sp. HMSC06C06 | reverse complement strand
GGGGCTCATCCCCGCTTACGCGGGGCGGACAACCCGATGCATTCCCCGGGTCATCGGACGTGGGGCTCATCCCCGCTTACGCGGGGCGGACTCCTGATGGGTACTATGTGGCGGCTGTTCCGCGGGCTCATCCCCGCTTACGCGGGGCGGACGATTTCTAAGGAAGTCAACTAGGGCGGTGTATGGGCTCATCCCCGCTTACGCGGGGCGGACGCGCCGGGGCACAATACTTGGTTTGATGGTGCGGGCTCATCCCCGCTTACGCGGGGCGGACCGGCGTGCGCAGGGTGTGGGTAAGGATGAGTTGGGCTCATCCCCGCTTACGCGGGGCGGACCTGATGCCGTGGCGTGGGTCTGCACCCAAGTCGGGCTCATCCCCGCTTACGCGGGGCGGACGGATGTTCTCGCGTTTCAGATTGACCTCAACCGGGCTCATCCCCGCTTACGCGGGGCGGACAGCAATCAGCAAGAGGGTGAACTTCCCGCGGTGGGCTCATCCCCGCTTACGCGGGGCGGACCACGGCTGTCACCGCGTCGAGCATTGCCTTCCAGGCTCATCCCCGCTTACGCGGGGCGGACTGATGAAGTTCCAGCCGCCCGCGAGTTTGCCGGGGCTCATCCCCGCTTACGCGGGGCGGACTTGGGTGCCGCCGTGGGCGGTGTCGGTGCCGCGGGCTCATCCCCGCTTACGCGGGGCGGACCCATCCGCTAGGAATTTGGCTTGTCCGCCAATGGGCTCATCCCCGCTTACGCGGGGCGGACAGCTCAGATGCTAGGCGTGCCCACTGTACGGGGGGCTCATCCCCGCTTACGCGGGGCGGACTTAATCAGGTGCGGGGCTAGTGCCCGGTAGAGCGGCTCATCCCCGCTTACGCGGGGCGGACTACTGGTTTTCCGGGTCGAGGATGTTGGGGCGGGGCTCATCCCCGCTTACGCGGGGCGGACTATATGTCACCCTGGTTGCAGTGTCAACCCGAGGGCTCATCCCCGCTTACGCGGGGCGGACGCTAACCGCCGGTGCTACTGACTTTATCGCTAGGGCTCATCCCCGCTTACGCGGGGCGGACTATATGTCACCCTGGTTGCAGTGTCAACCCGAGGGCTCATCCCCGCTTACGCGGGGCGGACGCGGGAATTTTCGGTACCCGTGGTGCTGCCCAGGGCTCATCCCCGCTTACGCGGGGCGGACTGATGA
>NZ_KV788515.1:0-750 GCF_001807295.1 Corynebacterium sp. HMSC06C06 | reverse complement strand
CATTATCAGCGTCAAGTTGTTTGTGTGTGGGGCTAGGTTTATAGGTATTTGTCGAAGCTGTCGGGGTAGGCCACGGCCATTTGGTTAATGGCTTGTTTCCAGCCGGAAACTCGGGCTCCTTCCATGAGTCTGCCGGCTGTCGCTGAGACTCGTTTGCCTTGCTTTGCCCTCTTTGCGGCTCGTTTGTCTTCGATGTTGCAGATCATCAACCACAGCGTCTTTATCGCTGATTCATCGTTGGTGAACTGCACCCTGTTGCGGGTAGCTTTACGCAGCTCATTGTTAAACGACTCAATGGAGTTCGTCGTATAGATTACCTTTCTGGCTGCTGGTGGGAACTGCAGAAACGGTACGAAACGCGCCCACGCATCACGCCAGACCTTGACTGAGCGGGGATATTTCTCACCCAGCTCGGAGGCTTCAAATTCGTCTAAAGCAACCTGTGCTGTGGGCTCGTCCGTGGCAGTGTAAATCTTTTTCAACGCGGCTGATACGCCCCGGCGATCCCCGTAGGCTACCCACCGGTTAGCGGCGCGAATCAGGTGCACGATACAGGTTTGCACCATAGAGTTCGGCCAGGTTGCCTCAACTGCCTCTGGCAGGCCTTTCAGCCCGTCACAGCAGACGATAAAGACGTCCTTGACCCCACGGTTAGAAAGATTGGCGCATACCTGCGCCCAGAATGAAGCGCCTTCTTCCTTGGCAATCCACAATCCTAAAATGGCTCTTCCGGTTTTAGAGTGCATTGAT